>JAITVP010000120.1 GCA_031285725.1 Bacteroidales bacterium | reverse complement strand
GATTTGTATAAACTTCTTCGTAAACGTAAGGCTGGTTGTTATACGTGTAACGGACGATCCAGGATGTCGGCGTTGACGATCCCAAGTCATCCCAGGAAAGCGTCATGGAGTTACCTGTTGTCGCTTGCTGTCAGGTTCATCGGGAAAATACAGTCGGGTAAATAATCAACCGTCACGTCATCCAACCAATAATACCAATAGATGGACTCTTGATTTTGACGGAAGGCGAACTGTTTGACTCCAGTTGGCACGCTGGACAAATAAATCGTGTTTTCCACCCATGTATCGCTGGCAATGTCAAGCGTGGTCATGGCCACAAAAGAAGAAGGGTCGCCGGAGGTGGCCAGGTAACCCACCGAGAAGGTTCCCGAAGACGCTCCTTCCCGCATTAGCCAAAAGGAAACGGCCAATTGATTGACGTCTTCTTCAAACGGCGGACTGACCAATGTCAAGGATCTGCTGTCTGAAAAATACATGGCTCCCGGAGCGGATACATTTTCATCATCAATAATATATGGATTTTCGGTGGAAGGAGTGTTATTGTTGTATCTTTCCCAGCACGGCGCAAATGCGGTTTCCCCCGTTCCGTGCGTGTCGAAATTTTCGCTCCACGGCAGCGTCATGATAAAGGGGCACATGGTTGTAAATGTCAAATCGACGTAATTACTGGTATCGATTACATCGCAAAGCGTTGCTATCCTAAATGTATACGGCGTACTTGGAGTTAAATCACCTTCATCCCAAATGTATTCGTTTGTCGTGATAAATTCCTCGTCACTCCAAGTTCCACCGGTTTCCATGTAGGAAACCAACCAGCCCAAAGCATTGTTGTTTACATCCCAGGTAATCGTTGCGCCATCATCAGACACGCCCGATAGTACCATATTATTAGGAAATACACATGCCGGCGGTTCAAAAGTGTAAGTCGTCCCGGAAGCGATATGCGCCGCAACCGTCGCATCAATGCTATTATTTGCTGTCGAGGTGGAGTAAGTCATTGTGCCGGGTCCGGTGGGCGTAATACTGACAAAATAAGTAGTACTTGCCCTCCGGCTATTAATCCCGATAGAGGCGGTCGTTGTTTCGGTGATCCCGTCAAATCCGGCGCCATAAACAAATTCGATTTTTCCTGTGGCATAGTACAATTTCACTTGGAAATTTAATAATTCACTACTATTAGATCTACGAAAAACGTCCTTATATTGTATGGTTAAGATTGAATTGGCAGGATCCGTGTCATCCAACTCCCAAGAAATGCTGTTATTGGTGGTAAGCGCTTCCAAGTCATCCCAAAAAGGAGCTAATACATTACAACGTGTTGCTGAGGCTAAAGCATTGTCATATGAGGAACTTGTAGCATCGAAAATCAAAATACCATTAGGGGTGATGTACAGTGATGACCGATTGGAGCCACAATAATTGAATGGGACAGGCAATGTAAGGGTAGCGCCTCCATCATCTGCGGTGGAGGTCGTTAAGAATGTTCCCATAATGGGTGTGTAGGTTCCAATGGATGCCGAAACCTGGTAATCGTTAGCATGTTGTGCTGATAACATATTGGAATGCAACATAATCATACAAAACATCATTAAAAAAATAAATTTTTTCTTCATTTGTAATTTTAGTTTGGTTTATAAATAGATTTTTTTGCTTATCTGTAATTTTTCAACTGAATGTAGTTATATTATAGTTACCTTAGAAAATTGAGGTGCCAAAAATAATGAATAATGAGTAATGAATAACAAGAATGCCGAAAAAAAATCACAACTTCATTATAATCAATTGTGAAAAATAATAATGACTCCATGATTGAGTCATTAGACTTCTTCGGAAAATAGATGAAATGCTCAATAATCGCAACAATCGCATCGTACCCTTCGACAAGCTCAGGGTACGATAGCCTGGTCATTTCGACAAGCTCAATGACCGCAAGTATTTTCCGAAGAGGTCTATTAATTTATTCGACCTCTTCTTCCTCTACCCGATAAAATTTCCGAACAAAGTTCCGGTGCTGCGTGCGGTTTCCCAAGCGGTAGGTGTAAGAAGATTTCCCATCTTCCATTTTTGCCACCCGGTCCTTGCCTTTCGTGTTGGAGATCTCTTCGTTGAATTGCTTTACCGAAGAATAGCCAAACATGGTGCTATTTTCAAACTGGAAGAAAAAGAACTCGTTGTCGATTTCCAAGAAGATATACAACCGATTTCGAGAACCCCGTTTCTCAATGACGATCCGTCCCGGTACCTCTTTGAAAATCTGCGTGCTCCCGCAAATGATCACCGGCAATAACCGCTGTGAAACGAAAGAGGAGTTGTCCTTATCCCATGTGAAGTAGATATCGGAGAACAAGAATTTCACTTGCAACTCCTTGGGCAAGCGGTTCACCCGACCCGACAAGGCGGATTCTTTTTTATATCTCGTATACGCCTCCTCGCCCATAATGTCAATCAAGGCCAAGTCATACTCCACATTGCCGTCTACGCTCACGAAATTCAGGCTCTGGTTATCTTCCAATATTTTGCTTAAAATCTTCATGGATTGCGTGTTGAAGAAAAAGTCAATGGATGTGATGAGGTTCATTTCAGCGGAATCGGCTTGCATGAAGTTGGTGATCGTACCGTTGGTGATAAAATCCACCCGTCCCAATTTGGCTCCCATATCAATGGCGCCTCGCCCGATGCCCAAACAGTTTTTCACATCCAACATGATGATGTTGCCGGGATGTGTCTCGTCCGCTAATTTCTCTAACGATGCCGCTTTGAAACAGTGTTCGTCCTTGTCATACTTTATAAAACCAAATACCGATATATATTCCGAATCATTAAACTGGTCTTTGGCGGCGCCGAAGCAGGTGTAGATTCGGCCATCGCGGTTGCGCGAAGCGATGGCCACCACCGCTTTCCGGTCGTTTACGTCCTTGGATCGGTCGTGTATTTCGATAAGGATGTTTTTAGGATCAACTTCTTGCAAGATGCGTAATCTCGCCGGTTTGACCGTGTCGCAATCGTTAATGAACTCCACGCCACCCACGAAATAGATAAACGGCTTGTCGCTGTGCAACTCCACCCGCCCATCAAATCCGAAATGAGGACTGAGTTTAAAATCGCTTGCGAGCGGTACTTTCCCATGCCCTTCCGTCTTGTTGATCACCCACACCGTATCGAAATAGATGGTCTGTACGGTTTCGTTTTCATCCATATAATCATAGTAGCCATTCCCCCGGAAACGGGTGCCGGTGGTTACTTTCACGGTCGCATTGTAAAGCTCGTGGTATTTATTTTCCCGTCCCGCTAAAATCCGTGCTTTGGTAAATTTCTCGATATCAGCTTTTTCGTAAATGGTCACTTCGCCGTTATAGGGAATCACTGCCGCATCGCCCACGTTGATGAACCGCACACCATCGGCTTTGATGATGTTCCGCCCGAAATCAAACTCGGCATTGAGCGCATTGAAGCGCAACAGATTTTTTTCGTGATTGGTGGCGATCAGCTCGTTACCCTCGCTCAACATATCCACCAACTCCCGGCTGGGCGTGTTGTTAATGTCCACATCCTTGTGTGGGTCGTCCCATTTGAACCGGAGGATGTTATCGTCAATCGGATCCCAGTCGAAACGGTTAGCGTTGGCGCGCATTTCGTTCTTCACGAACAGCACCTCGGAAACATTCCCATTGGAAATGAAAACGCCCTTGCGGGTCTGGAAATCGATGTGCGAATTGTAGTTGTCGGTCGTCAAGGCGAAATCCGATTTGCGCTCCAAGTCGAAGATACGGAGGTTGGCGGTGTCGGCTAGCAACTCATGGTGTTTGAACCAGAAATTATGGGAGGTCAAGTCGGCGCGGTTGAATTTGGAGATACCATTGCCGTACATACCAGAGGGAGTGAGCCGTGAAAAACCCCGGTGTTCGATTTCGTTGAAAATCGCCATCGGCGTTTCACGGGTGTAGATAAACATTTGGTCGTTATAGGGTTGCCAGTGCATATAGCCCTCCTCCACCGAGGCTTTCGGAAATTCCACGCCCGCCTGCTGCTCCTCGACCACGTGACTGTTCGCCCGGCCGTTCGCATGATCCAAGAAAAAGATCAAACTGTCGGATTTCGTCAACGATGTAATGTATTTTATATCGCCTTTTGCCCATAGCCCTTTGTTACTCAAATCGATCATATTTGTAAAATGACCCTTTCCTCCATATGCGGGCAATCCAGACGGTCCCGTGCGGTGCACGAATCCCAACGAGAAATCGGGTCGCGTAACCAGATCTTCGTGAATATCGGGAAAGATGCCACCCGACACCAACCGTCCGTTGAATCGCATAGAATCGGGTTCAAAGTTATCTAAGTTCACTATTCTGAATAGATTAACTAAAAAATAGAATTGGTCTCTTTTGTATGCGCCGTTGTTGTTGAAATGATGGTCGTAGAACACTTTCCCCTCTTTCCGGCTCTGGAAATAGGGATATTCGGGATGATCAACGATTCCTGATTTGTTGCCGGGCTGGTCGATATACAATGATCCCGCAAGTTCCTCGATCTGGCTGGTGACTCTTTGCAAACGATGTTCGCCATACATATTTACCGGCCCTTTGCGATCTTCCACATACATGATGAGCGAATCAATGACGTCCATATCCACCACAAACCGATCGTAATTAAAGTCACAATTGTGGGTCACGAAATCGAAAAGTCCACCAATCACCCGACCGGAGAAAGTCATGTCGCGGTTTTTCTTGACCGTCACTTTTTCAGCGGAAGGATAAACGTTCACAATCTGCGCATCGCTGAGCACGAAGAACTCGCAGCCTGTCACCCGCATATCCAACGTCAACAAATCAATGTTGGCATAGTGTGTTTGCGACTCTAAACGGATGTTGTCGTAATCCCGTTTGCCCACATCGTTGTTTAGATATTGTGCCAATTTGGAACGATAGGTAACCTCATCTTTATAGGTGTCATATTCGATAAAACCTTGCGCCGCCACGTCAATCAAAAGTTGTCTAATATCGGCGGGAGATTTCTTAAAATGCGCCACAACCCGTTGAAAAGGAATCGTTCCATATTCGTACGTGCGAAACAACTCCCACAATTTATATAATGGTGAAATTTCATTTTGTCCCCGCATTTGCAACATGATATTGGGATCGAAATAGTTTTGGGATTCGAAGATAGCGGTACCCTGTTGCATCTCGCTCACCATCGGACGGATTTCAATGCGCTCTTCGTCCACCTTCCAGATAATCGCCTCCGCATAGATGTCCATGCGATGATACGTGTTGATGAACGGTGCTCGTCCCACGCCGTTTTTGGGCCGGGAGATAAGCAACTCGCGGGTTTTTTCGGTGTATTTAAAATTCGCCGCCGTGTGGTAAATCGAATCATTTTCTATATAAATGGCGATTTTCGCATCGGATGCCAGCACGTTGTCGGTACTGAAAAGAAAAGAGGTTGACCGTGCGGAAGCCACAACTTTGCCATCCTTTTTCACCGAAACTTTTGCCAACGTGATCCCGTCCGTGGAGCCCATAATGGAGGAGCCCCGTAGGGTGAAGCCACCTTGGTAGTCCACGTTTTCGTAAATATCGGGAATGATCAGGAAAGCTTCGTAGCTCTTGAACCGCGGATAGGTCGCTTTGTCTTCGTCCGTGTTAATCGTGGCTTTGTCCTCCACAGCACCGGGAATTGGCTGGGAGAAAAGATCGGGATAGTAGAGCAACGCATTCTCCGCCGCCACTTTCGCAAAACGAATATCCCAATCATAATCTGAAAGTTGCGCCTTCACATTCTGACCGAATGCCGTGCGATCCCAGTAAATATAGCCGCCCTTTCCCGTCCATTTTCCGGTGGTCGGGAAAAAGATACCGGAAGTGCTCGCAATCGTCACGCTGTCCTCCATATAGGATGAAATTACATCCACATCTTCAAAGCTGATGAAGGGAATTTCATTCACGCCCATCTCCTTGATATCGCCCTCAAACCGCCATGTGCTGTTCTTTTTGTCAGAAAATTGTTTCTTCCCGAAAACAAGCGCATACATCTCCATTTGTGTGACAAATCCGGTGCTACTGCCGTTTTGGATGTAATATGAAATCATATTTTTCCATTTCTCGTGGAAATGGTCGGCCCGATCGAATTGCGAATACGCAATGGAAGCGTTGATGAACGCTTTAAATTGCGGAAACGGCCGGTATTTTTTGGCTACCATCTCGTTAGCCAGTGTAATGAAATCGGTCTGTAGTTCTCCTGACAAGAAAGGATTTTTCCACCACTCTTCAAAAACGATCATCAAGGCATCCGACTCTTTTCTATAGTCAGACGAAGCTGTTTGGAACAACGCTTTCATCTCGGTCACCGTTTGTTCAAAATCCCCCGAAAACGAATTGACCCGCTGGGCAGTGCAGAGAAATATTGCGGATAGGAAAAGAAGTGTAAGGAACAGGTGCTTTTTCATAGTTGTTTTTCATTCTGTAATTACCGGCTCAAGTATTCTCCTGCCGTCAAAACAGGAATTACCGATTTCTTGAAGTCCTTCTTGTTACGAGTTATTATAATGTCAAGACTATTGTCTAATGCAGTGTGATATTGCATTGCATCTTCAAAATCGAAGATTTTGTCAGAAAGCTCAAATAATTTTCAATGAGTTTCGATAAACTGATGCTGTTTTTTTTAGCATAAGATTTCGCATCTTCAATAATATCCGCATCAAGGCTTAATGTCAATTTCGTATTCATACTTCGCCATTTTGATTTACGTGCAATTCTTGTGGGGGAGGTAACAATTAACCATTAAACCGCACCGCCGCCCACCTTTTTTTCTCCTTGTTATCCAAATAGGTAATCCCAAATTCCAGGCAACGTTCCTGTAAAATTTCCAAGTCTTGTTCCACATAAAATCCGCTGAGGAAAAGTAGCCCGCCCGGTTTCAGCACCGCCGCATAAGAGGGGATGTCGTTATAGAGGATATTTCGATTGATATTGGCAAAGATGATGTCAAACGACCCTGTCGGTATGTCGTTCGCATCGCCTAAAATCACGGTCATGTCGTCAATGCCGTTCTTGGCGTTGTTTTCAACGTTGTTGCGATATGCCCACTCATCGTTGTCGATGGCGACAATGGGGAAGGCGCCTTTTTTGTGGGCGAGAATGGCCAAGATTCCGGTACCGGCACCCATGTCCAATAGACTTTTCCCCTTCACGTCGGTTTCCAACAGATACTCGATCATCATGGACGTGGTTTCGTGGTGGGCCGTGCCGAACGACATTTTGGGTTCAATAACAATCTCGAACTCCACATCCGGCCGGGATTCGTGAAATGGCGCCCGAATATAACACCGATCCTGAATCATTACGGGTGCGTAGTTAGACTCCCACACGGAGTTCCAATCCTGACTCTCAATCTTCGCCGATTTGTAAGATAGCTCAACCTTGAAGGCGTGGTTAGTTAATATTTCCCGCAAAAGATCTTCATCATATTGTTTTTCTTGTATATACGCCAATAATTCATTTTCTGTTCCATCCATGAAACTTTCAAAACCGATGTCGGCCAATAACGTGGTGAATATCTCTTTCCAAGGTTCAGTTTGACTGAAGGTTACAGTTACTTCGATATAATTCATGAACGAAATTGTGGATTACATATTGACGGGTTTTCCAGCGGTATCAAACCATAATACCTGCTCATCGTCGATTTTTTTATTAATAATGATCACTTTGTAGAAATTCTTCTTCGACAACAGATCCTTCACCGCATAGAACTCATCCACTTTGTACCCTTTGTGGTTTTGTTTGATGTAGTTTTGGATATTGGATGACAGCAGGTCGATATTTCCGATGGTTTGGATTTGCAGCACTGTACCCGATTGTCCGATCACGCAAATCTCCTTGCCCTTGGTACCCATGTAAGTGGCGAGATAGTTACCATCTTCGTCACGACCCCAAGTCGGGTTGGTGATGCGGGGATATTTTGCTTTAAATGCATTCGAAATTTCCACCGGAACATCGTCATTTGTATTGGTTTCCATGCCCATCGCCATCTTTTCATAATGTTTCTCCAAATCGGGATCTTCGGAACTTACCGTTTCTTGGTTGCCCAGTTCATAATCGGGATCAATACTGCGTACTAATTTGCCCACTTTGTCAAAAATCACTGTCGTAATTAATTTACTCTTAATATTTTTCCGTTCGTAGACCTCCACCATGGTCAGGTCGTTTTTATCTGCCCGCACCTCTTTCACCGCACTTTTGAATTTCCAGCCGCGATAGAAAGAATTGAGGTGTTTCAACATATTTCCGGTGATTTTCACTTCATCCAACTCCACGTATGTTTTTTCCCAAACACCCTTACTAGTAAGGAAAACTTCATTATTTTGCTCTCGATATACACATTTTGCCACATAGAACGTGTCGATTTTAAACCAATTTAGTTTTTCGGGGCGCGGTATTTTTTTCAACAATCCTTTGGAAGCGAGATCCGGCACCTCTTTGCTGTTTAATGCCTGATTTCCATATTGATCAAAAACAGGTTTTATCGGTTTCTCTCTCTTTTTGCCTTCTTTTTCTTCTTCCACCTCTTTCACCGGGGTGGGTTTCGGCACTGGCTTTTCGGCCACCGGTTTGGGTGCCGGTTTCTCAGCCGCTGGCTTAGGTGCTGGCTTTTCGGCCGGTTGTTTCGCTGCCGGTTGCTTGGTCGTGGTCACCGGTTTTTCCTCCGTCTGTTTTTCCTCCAGCGGATCCACAAAATCTGGCGGATCGTTGCGGGTCAACAGATTGCCTACGTCATTGAACGTGAGGGAAGAAACACTTTGTCCCACGCCATCGCGTTTCACTTCAATGTAATAGTGTATCTTTTCATTTGGTGTTTCCCGCAATTGTGATAGCGAGATCAGGAACAGCGGATAGGTTGTCGTCACATAGCCAGTGATAGCCGAAGGCAACTCGCTCCGCGGGATGGCGTATGTGGTGCTCATCCACGTCCCATCGTTTTTAAATGTCGCCTTGCCCGTAGAACCGGCATCCTTAAAAGTGGCAACGAAGTTATTGTTCTCCAATGTCCAAGCAGAGACTTTCGCCGATGGGTATTCGAATTCCAAACTCTGCTTCACGTCATCCGGCACATCATCCGGTTTCAATTTCTGTGCGAATACTGAAAATTGTGAAAACATAAATAGCTGAAACACAGCTAATAACAAAAGGATACGAACGGTTTTTTTCATACAATCCTATTTTTAAAAATTCAAAGCCAAAGATACATTTTTTTGTTCTTCAATCTAATAAAAAATCATTTCTCCGTTAACTTCCCGAAATTCCGTGCTGTCTGCATGTCGGATTTTCACACTGCCGTCGTTCCAATTGGAGGGCCAGCCGCCAATGATATGACCAAGGAAGACGGTTTTGAACTCGTGAAATCCTTTTTCTAAAGCAATGGAAGTGTCGTGGTGCGAGAAGCGTTTCACCTCGCCGCGATTGTTAATCAATAACTTGCCATCTATCCACACCTCTTCGTTGTCGGAAGAGATATAGTAAACACCATCTTCGGGAATGTTAACATAACCTGTGGCTATGGCCGCATACTGGCGAACACCCAGCATCGATTCGTCTGATGGGTTGATACGGGTGAGTTCCCGCAACGAGGGAATTATGCTCTCCGTCCACACCGAGTCCGACTTCATCATCTGATCCACATCCAGATACATGCCTTGGATGACCGCTAATCGCAATCCCGAGGTTTGATTCGCAATCCGCACCGCCGGTGCCAATGTCTGTTTTTCCACCGTAATCTCCCGCACTTTGCTCATCTTATCACTGGGCAATATCGACCGGATTTTTACCGTTGTGTTCTCCCGAATTTCAAGAGGCTTGGTATATTCCGTAGAGTTTGGGTTCGGATCGGTACCGTCTAACGTGTACACCATCTTGATCGGACGGCTGGTGGTGAACGCCAATACTGCCTTGTCGGTGAAAGCCACGAAATTGCTGGAACCGTTGGGCTGCTCTGGTTGCGGAATGTGATAGTTGATGTTGTGTGCGTCCAACCGGACGTAAGCGTTGTTCAACCGGCGGGCGAAATCCGCATAATCCTTGTTATTTTTCACACTCCAGGCTATTTCCGCCAATGCAAGAATTCGCGGATAAATGCGGTATTCGTTCTGCTCGGGCTTGTACATATACTCCGACCAAGAGTTACACTGCACGCCCAGAATGTGATGCGTCTTGTCGCTATTCGCCAATTCTTCGGGAATCGGATCATATTCGTAAATTCTTGCTGTCGTGGTATATCCACCAATTGTCACCGGTTCAATTTTGTAATCGCCCTCATACTGATCAATGTACATCCCACCGCTGTTGGGCGTCATGATTACATCATGACCCATGTTGGCCGCCGTGATACCGCCTTTTTCGCCTTGCCACGACATTACCGTTGCCGAGGGGGCCAAACCGCCTTCCAGAATTTCGTTCCATCCAATGATTTTTTTGCCATATTTAGCAACCACTTGCTCCATTCGTTGCACAAAATAACTTTGCAAACGTTCCGCCGCCGAATGTTCCGCATCGGCCGTTAAGCCTTCCTCTTTGATCCGTTGTTGGCAAAGCGGACATTTTTCCCACTCGGTTTTGGGACACTCGTCGCCGCCAATGTGGATGTATTCGCCCGGGAAAAGCTCAACCACCTCTTTCATAACATCTTCCAGAAATTCAAATACTTGCTCTTTCCCTGCACAGAAAACGATATCTTCCACACCCCATTGTATCCGAGGAGTTCGGGGTTCGCCACTGCAAGAGAGTTCAGGATAACCGGCAATCGCCGCCAATGCATGACCTGGCAGTTCAATTTCGGGGATGATGGTGATAAATCGTTCCGCCGCATAGTCCACTACTTCCTTGATCTCCTCTTGGGTGTAATAACCACCATGCTCAAACCCCTCCCCTTCGATGCGAGTGGCCCCTTTTTCTGTTAAAAGAGGATATTTTTTGATCTCAATCCGCCATCCTTGATCATCGGTCAAGTGCCAGTGCATACGGTTAAGTTTGAAGAACGAGATCATGTCAATGTGCCGTTTCACATTCTCCACGGGAAGGAAGTGGCGACACGGATCCAGATGGAGACCGCGGTAGGAAAATCGGGGTTCGTCCTCGATGACAATCGCAGGAGCCGTCCATTGGACGTGCTGCCTGGTCAAACTCTCAATCTCGGCCGGCAACAGCTGCATGAATGACTGCATACCGTAAAACACACCCTGCGGTGTCCGTGCCTTGATCACCACGTTTTCTTCCGTAACTTCCAACGTGTACCCCTCTTCGTTCAATGCCAGATTCTCATCAATCGACAGCCGGATCTTTGCCTTATCTTCCTGATCGACCATTTTTAACGTATAACCTGTTGATTTTTCCATTTTTTCCATGAAAAAATCGGCCACTTTTTGCAGCTCCGGCCTGGAAGCATAGAATGCGGTATGATTCTTTAATGTGAAAGAACCCTTCTTCATCTCCATTCGCAGTGGCATCGGGATGATGTTGATGCCTTCGTTGTAAACTTTGTTCTCCTGAGTTTTTGATCCGCAAGAGACACAGAACACTACAAGAAATGCAATGACTGCCAAGGTAATTCGTTTTTTCATTGTTTTTTATTTGTTAAAGGGTTGAATTGTTGAGGAATTTGTATTTTGACCAATAATGGCAACACGGATTGAACAGATTAAATTCAAGAAATCCATTCTCCATACTCCATTATTGACTATCTATTGAGTGCAACGCATACGCATACGCCCCCAGCGCCGTGGCTTGACTGGTGCCTAATTTGGAAACCGCCAGGCCAATTCGTTTTTGTGGATCGAAAATAGCCATGTCATCGGAACCGAAAATTTTAATCTCTATGGATTTTCCTTGGGCGAATTGACTAAACTCTTGGTCATCATCTAAGTTGTAAACTTCAAATTGCAAGCGATTTAGCGTTTCGCCTTTCATCGTCCCTATCTTACTATCCAGCACTTTGAAGAGAGACGGGAGGATGTACTTGTGCGCACCCGTCAATCCACCGCCAATCACCATGATGCCGTCGATCAACGTGGCGGCATAGGCCATAGCATCGCCAGCCACCTCGCCGAACTTCTCGAAACTGCGGATCGCCGCCTCTTGGTTGCCTTCCCTCCGACCCTCCGCAATGTCAAAGATCGCCTCCGGATCGAGACCGTGGTTGGGATTTTCCGTCCACTCGCCATACATGCGGGTAATCGCCCGAATCGCCACGCCATCCTCCACAATGATTGTATGATCGTCAGGATGGGGCAGACACCAGATCTCATTGCACGAATTGTCGCCAATGTGCAAGTTTCCGTTTACGGTGAAGCCGAAACCGAAGCCGGTGCCCCACGTGAACCCGATTAGGTTATGATACTGTTTTGCACTCCCCTGCTCTTTCAATTTTTTGTTGATTTCCGGCAATACACCCGCCAACGCTTCGCCATACGCAAAAAGATCGGCGTCGTTGTTGATGAAAACCGGAAGATTGAAATGACGTTGCAAGAGCGGTCCCAGCGCCACACCGTCCCGGAAAGAGGGAAAATTAGGCAGAAATCCGCCGATAACCCCGTTCGGATAATCCGCAGGTCCCGGAAAAGCAAAACTGATCGCTACCGGTTTTTCTTCCAATTGGGCGATCACCTCCTCGAAACCTTGTTTGATCGTCGCAATACACAAAGCTAAATCATGCGAATTGGACGGCTTTTTGATTGGTTCCACAATCTCTTCATTTCCTTGAATCGCACTGAAAACAAGGTTGCTCCCACCCGCATCCAGTGTCACTACTGTTCTTTTGTCATTTGCATACATGGCTATCATTTTTAATGAAAAGCAAAAATAACAAAATGATAAACGTGTTTGAAATTTTGGTTTAAATTTGTGGCTTTAAATTTAAATAATAATCATTATGAAAAAAAGTACACTAATTCTCTCTTTATTGCCCGTCTTTCTCGGTTTTTTTGTGATGGGTTTTGTGGATGTGGTTGGCATAGCAACCAATTATTTCAAAGATACTTATGGATTGTCCGAACGACTGTCCGGTTTCTTGCCGAGCATGATTTTTATCTGGTTCCTCGTGTTCGCCATCCCATCAGCCACCTTGATGAACAAGATCGGGCGAAAGAACACCGTGTTATTAAGCATGTTAGTGACCATTATCGGCATGTTTCTACCCTTCACGATGATTGCAAACCTTACATTATCCATTTGCATCGTGGCGTTTTGTTTACTGGGAATCGGAAACACAATCTTGCAAGTATCGCTCAATCCATTGGTTTCCAATGTGGTTGAAGGAAAATACCTTGCCAGTTCATTGACCGCCGGTCAAGTGGTGAAAGCCCTCTGCGCATTTTGTGCCCCGCTGATCACCACGTTTGCAGCTACTCAACTGGGCAACTGGATGTACATTTTCCCTATTTTTGGCGGCATTACACTGCTGGCGGCATTATGGCTGCTTTTAACGCCCATCAAAAAAGAGGAACCCAGTACATCGGCTTCTTTTATAGATTCATTTAAATTATTGGGAAACAAGATAATACTAATGCTATTCATCGGAATTTTAGTCGTAGTGGGTATTGATGTGGGCGTTAACATGGTTTCCGTGAAAGTATTGATCAATCATTTCGATTATAATGCGAATGATGTCTATTGGGGCCCAATGACCTACTCGCTTTGTAGGACGATCGGAGCTTTCATCGGCGCCGCATTGTTGGCAAAAATGAACGAAATGAAATATTTCAGAATCCACGTCCTCCTTGCCTTGGTGGTAATTGGCTTGCTGTTGGTAGCACCCAGCGACACAATGGCTTATGTGCTATTCGGCGCAATCGGCTACGCATTCTCCAGCATATTCTCCATCATATTCTCCGTAGCAATGAAAGCCCGCCCCGACAAAACGAACGAAGTTGCCGGCTTAATGGTCACTGCCATCGCCGGCGGAGCCATCTTTCCCCCAATCATGACGTTCGCCAATTCTCTCTTTAGCGACACCAAACAATACGGTGCTATCATCGTGTTGATGTTGATCACATGTTATTTGGTGTATTTGGCGTTCGCTTTTTTATCAAAAAAGAAAGTTGAAAATTGAAAAATCACTAATTAACACACAGATTATATAGATTATCACAGATTTATTAGTCAACTTAAAACTCCAAAATACCATGTCCCATATCCTCAATATCCTTAAAAAAGTAAAACCGGAATACAAAGAGAGCTATCTCCAATTGTTCCACGAGTGTCGACGGGAGAGCCTGAAAGAAGAGGCCTGCATGAATTACACGCTCTATCAATCGCTTACCGATGATAATGCTTTCATGCTCTTCGAGCAATGGAGTAACCGGAAAGGGCTACTGGCACACACCCAAACACCCCACTTCAAGGATTTCATCGAATCCACCAAGGATTTTTTCGAAGAATCAAAACGAATTGATAGCGAAACTGTATGAGAATTAACAAGGAATAACCAAGGAGTCCTATTTTCATATAACTCCCTCACTATTAATTATCAACTATTACCTTTCTTCAGACTCGGATCCTTACTCGGATCATAATGTGGGATATTGTTCCGATTTATGATGGAGTAAATCAGCAATCCGATGCCGAGGAGAACGAACGGAATGCTCAAAATCTGTCCAATATCCAAGCGCATCGCCGCTTCTTTGGCCACTTGTACCTCTTTGAAAAATTCGATAATAAAACGAGCTAAAAAGACCACAATTAACAAAATTCCGGTGATTCTTCCCGGTGAAACGTCTCCTTTGGCCATTCGGAAATAATAGAAAACCAAACCAAAATAGGTAAACAAATAGACGACGGCTTCGTAGAGCTGCGCCGGATGCCGCAACGTGTCGGCCACGCCATAGCCACCGAGCGTGAAGTTAAACGCCCAATCCACTTCGGTGATACTACCCACAATTTCGTGGTTCATCAAATTGCCAACCCGAACAAACGCTGCCGCAATCATCACCGCCACTGCCACTCGATCAAGCAACCAAAAAATGTTGATTTTATGTTTCCAGGAAAAGTAGCTGACGTAGAGTATGATAGCGATTACACCCCCATGACTGGCCAGCCCTTGATAGCCAATAAAATTCCAATCCTTGTCGAAAGGGAGCAAGATTTGTAGCGGCGCCTCGATAAAATAACTGCGCTCATAAAACAGAAAATGCCCGATCCGTAATCCAACCAATGTCCATAAAATGGTATAAAATCCAAAATTGTCCATGATGATCGGCGGCACTTTTTCCAACTTGAATTCGCGGGAGAGAGTGAAAAACGCCAGCGCAAAGCCAACGAGTAAAAAAATACTATACCACCTGATTTCCAACGGTTCCAAGGTGAAGGCAACTGGATCAACCGTCCAAGTTACATAAGCTAAAAAATCAATCATTTTGTTTAATTAAAGAACACAAAAATATAAAAAAATACCTCAAAACGCATCACTTCCCAAATGCCTCAAACCGATATCCCACTCTGTCCGTCTTCACCATTCCCATCGCTGGAAACGGAACATGCATGCCTCCAAAAGGATAAAAGCATAAAAATCATTTTTTTCATAACAATATTATTTTAATCATTAACGACGGCAAAGGTATGATTTTTTATGATTTATCGTATCTTTGCCCCGCTTTTGCGGCCCTGTAGTTCAACGGATAGAACGGAAGTTTCCTAAACTTCAAATATGGGTTCGATTCCCGTCGGGGCTACAAAATCAATTTCTTGTATATCAAAACTTTACAAAAAACATTCGATTTAAGGCGTTTTTTCTTTTTTTTAATCTCCATGTTCCATTCTCAATAAAATCTTCTCTTATATTTAATTTTAATTATATTTAATTGATATTCAGAAAATTAATAACACAGATTCAACGGATTCCACAGATTTAAAAATGACTTAATGAGTCATTGAATTATTGGGTCACGTTTTCAAGTAGATCATTAATACCACAATATCCGAAGGATTCACTCCGCTAATTCGGGAGGCTTGTCCTAAATTCAGTGGAGCCACTCGAGTCAACTTTTCCCGCGCCTCCATTGATAATGAAGAAAAGGAAAAATAATCAATATCTTTAGGAATTTTGATATGATCCAATTGATCCATTTTCTTCGCCATTTCCTGTTCTTTTTCGATATAATGTGAGTATGTAATAAGAATTTCCGCATTTTCAACTTCCTCTGGCATGGCATTTATTTCTTGCAAATAGGGATCAATATCGGTGGCATAGTGGCGTAAATCGGTGAGGTTCAGTTGAGGGCGAAGAAGAATATTTCCATATTTCACTTTTTGTGTCAAAATTGGCGTGTTTTGTTCTTCCAAGTATGGATTCACCTCTTCGGGATCGGCCAAATGATTCTGCAAATAATCTATAATCGCCTGTTGACGATCATATTTTTGTGTGAAATCAGAATATCTGTTTTCTGGAATAAGCCCAATATCACGTCCAATTGGTGTCAGCCGCTGATCAGCATTGTCCTGACGCAGCAAGATCCGGTATTCCGCCCGGGAGGTAAACATACGGTAAGGATCTTGCACCCCTTTTGTCACTAAATCATCTATTAAAACACCGATATAGGCCTCAGAACGGGATAATACAAGCGGTTCCTGATCGTGTATCGCCCGGTGCGCATTGATACCAGTCATTAATCCTTGGCAAGCCGCTTCTTCGTAGCCAGTTGTACCGTTGATTTGTCCCGCCAAATAGAGATTCTCTATCAACTTTGACTCCAACGAAAAATGTAATTGAGTAGGATCGAAATAGTCATATTCTATCGCATAACCAGGACGAATAATCTTTGCTTTTTCCAAACCAGGAATAAGATGCAACGCTTCTATTTGAATTTCTTCGGGCAAAGAAGAAGAAAATCCGTTCAAATAGTGCTCATTTGTGTTTCTTCCTTCTGGTTCTAAGAACAGCTGATGCCTATCCCGTTCCGAAAACCGGACTATTTTGTCTTCAATAGAAGGGCAATATCTGGGACCAACTCCTTCAATTCGTCCTTGAAACATGGGTGAAAATTCAAAACCAGTACGTAAAATATCATGTACTTTTTCATTCGTATATGTAATCCAACAACTCAACGGATGAGTCAATGACGGAGTATCCGTGAATGAA
The DNA here is from genome assembly GCA_031285725.1 of Bacteroidales bacterium. Lineage (GTDB taxonomy): Bacteria > Bacteroidota > Bacteroidia > Bacteroidales > WCHB1-69 > JAGVVH01. The sequence continues at coordinate 27,393 of JAITVP010000120.1, read as the reverse complement.
AATTTTGATGGATGCTCATCGCCTTTTTGCTCCTCCATTTTTAAAAGATCAACCGTTCGACCATCAATCCGAACTGGCGTTCCAGTCTTCAATTTCTGCATTATCAAGCCCTCTTTTTCCAACTGATCAGAAATACCAAAAGAAGCCTCTTCCCCTATCCTACCCCCTGAAAAATGAATTTCTCCGATATGAATTGTGCCGTTTAAAAAGGTTCCATTGGTCAAAATAATCTTTTTTGCACTGATTTTTTTTCCTTGCAAAGTATAAACAGCGGTCACAACATGGTTCTCTATCGCCAATCTTACCACGTGATCTTGGCGTAAGTCCAAATTTTCCTGTCTTTCGAGAATATGTTTCCAATAGAGAGAGAAAGCGGTCTTGTCACTTTGCGCTCGTGGACTCCACATTGCCGGGCCTTTCGATCGGTTCAACATCCGAAACTGGATCATCGTGTTATCGGTCACAATTCCGGAACAACCGCCCAGTGCATCAATCTCCCGCACGATCTGTCCTTTTGCGATGCCGCCCATCGCCGGATTACACGACATTTGCGCTACCAATACCAAATTCATCGTGATCAATAACGTTTTCGACCCCAACTGTGCTGCCGCCACCGCTGCCTCGCATCCTGCGTGACCAGCACCCACCACTATAATATCATAATCCATCTTCATTTTTCCCGTGGAACATTCGTTTAACTTATTCAAATTCTGTTCATTAACAATTAAATTGGTAAATATAGAGACTTCTTTTTAGCACAGCGTAGCAGAACTGTACCGAACGGTCTCTCGCTTCTCAGCTCTGATCTCACCACTGAAACACTCCCATTGCTTCCTCTTCCTTCCTCCTCATCACTTTTTCCTCCGCCTTCGTTTTATCCTTATACCCGCACAGGTGTAATATTCCATGCGCCATCACTCGCAAAAATTCTTCAGAAAATGTGGTCGAAAATTCCTTTGCATTTTCCGCTACCCGTTCCACGCTAATGAAAATATCGCCATGAATCGTATCTCCTTCGCCATAATCAAACGTGATAATATCTGTGTACGTATCGTGATCAAGATATTGCCTGTTGATCTCAATCAGATAATCATCATCACAAAAAATGTAATTGATATCCCCCACCCTCCTGCTCTCATGCTGGGCAATCTGCTTGATCCACACCTTATAGGCACGTTTATTTTTTAATGTGAATTTGGTTTCGGTTTGGAATAGGATCATGGTTGGTTGAAGGTTAGGAGTTAGAGGTTGGAAGTTAAGGTGTTTGTTCAAACGTTGAGTTGCCAAGGCAATTGGATGTTGAAGCTTTGAACTAAACATTCAACCCCTAACTCTCAATATTACACCCCTCTCTTTTTTCTCATATCTTCTTCGATCTCTTCCTTGACAAGTAAATTTCGCAACGAGGATTGAGTCTCCCCTCCTACTCCTTTGGATTTTGATTTCACGTGGAACAAAAGGCTAAGATCTTGATCCTGATTAGAAAACTCTATACCGTCTACCAATTGGTTGATGGCGAAAATGGCGGATTCCTCCCGTGCTTGCGAATCATTTAACCTCTCCCTCAATGGCAAGAGTGATTCAGAGTGATGGATAAGCACCGCCACCTCTTTGTAAGAAATGTAAAAGGAGAGGTCTGTATAACTCTGCTCTGTGGAACAATTCCGAATGATCTCGTCCAATATTTCATGCATCGAAAAAGAGAGCGTGCCAAAATGATCTTCAAAATGAAACTCCTCGCAAATCTCCTCTATCATGCCAAGCACTCTTTGCTGCAACTGATCGGAATACAAATCGGTCAATTCTATGCTATACATCGTTATTCAATATTAAAAAAATATTTGTTCACTTTTTCCTTGTAATAATAGTTGAGATTCACTGGAACCGTCCTCAACATCTCATTCTGCTTCTCGCTCCGTTTGTCCATCTCCCAATCTTTGGGCGGATTTAGGTTTTTGATATCCCTCGCTTCGGTTGATTCCCGTTTTTCTTCCTTCTCTTTCTCCATCTGCGCTTTTTCACTCTCCAATAAACGAGTTTCTATTGTCTTTTGTCGATTTATGGTCTGCTGGGAAATGATCCGGTTCACCAAGTCCCGCTCGGTCGCCTCCATCTCCTTGATCATTTCGTCAATTGACTTGTCCCCTACCCCATCCTTGGATTTCAATTCGCTCTGTAAATCCTGCATCATTTTCCGAATCGCCTCTTGTTGCGCCGCCATTTTAGCCAACTGCTCGCTCATCTGTTGCTGCGCTCCCGACATACCACCTGGATTTTTCTCTCCTTCTTTCTGTCCTTGCTCCATCGAGCGTTTCAACGCCTCCATCTGTCGGTTCAACTGCTGTTGCAATTCCCGAGCCGATTTGGCTTTATTGGGTTTCCCGCTATCTCCCGGATTACTGCACGAACTATCTCCATCTTTCTTTTTATTCTTACAATTTTTACAATTATTCATCTGCTGATTCATCTTTTTCATCGACTCTGCCAACATCAATGCCAAATTGTTCATGGAGGTGAATGCAAACTGCTGATCCGAGGTAGCTTTTGGCAACCGTCCCTCATTCATATTTGCTTGAGCTTGCGCCAAATAGTCTCTAATCTTCGTAACTTCTTTGTTGATAAATGGTTGAATTTCTGGTTGCCGTCTCGCCAACGCCGTCAATGAATCATCAATCAATTTCATGTATTCTTGAATGACGAATTGCTCTCTTTTCACATTATTTAACTGTGAAGACCGGACATTCAGCGTTTTCAACATGGTCATATTATCTTCCAGTCGGAAAGAAATTTGAACCAAATTATCTAACGTTTGACGAATGGTAGCGATATCTTCCGCTAATTGCTCCTCCTGACTATCCAGCATATCGTCTTCCATTTGACTAGCCAACTGTTCCATTGCATCTCCCGCTTCTTCTTGACTTTCAGATGCTTTTCGTTTATTATTCTTCTGTAAAGTTTCCACACTCTCTTTCATCTTCTCCTGAATCTTCTTTTGCAACTCATCGGTATTGGTCATTTTATTCGGCTCTTCCAACTCTTTGTTAAGATGTTCCAAATTCTTGATATCTTTCTGCAAATTCTTGAATTGATTTTGAATATCCTCTTGTTTTTTAATCAAATCCTCTTTACCAGCATTCTTATCCAACGACTCTTTCGACAACTCTTTCTCATCGTTTGCCAACTGTTTCGCCTTTTCTATCAATTCATTGGATTTTTTCTCATATTCCAACTGCTTGAAAAGTTGTAATTGCGCATCCAGCGATTTATTCAGATCCTCCGCATTCTCCTTCATTTTATCCATCGCCTCCATCATTTTATCCTTGTTCATCTGATCCATCATTTGTTGCATTTGTTCCAACATTTGTTTCATTTCATCTGTAAGCAACTCATCCATACGTTTTTGTAAATCTTCTTGCTTCTTCAGAATTTCCTCGGAAATGTTTTTAAACTGATCCTCTAACTGATTTTTCTGTTGTTGCTGTTGCTTCACTTCTGCCAACTGCGCCTGCAAATCCTGAAACCGTTCCATTAATGATTCCAATTTCTTTTTATCTTGCCAAGAAGGATTGTTGGTTTGGATCATTTGTTGGTTCAATTTTTCAATATCTTTCAATAATTGAGCCGTTTCTTTCATAATATCGGTCATTTCCGACTTCGTCTGCTCATTGGTATTGGAAATTTCCCGATCAACTTCTTCCGCTGTTTTAACACGATAGGTTAATGTAGGTGTTTTAGTTGATTTATAACCGTTAATCGCATCGTTATCGCGAATTTCAAAGTAATACTCCATCCGGTATCCGGCATCTAATGCAAACATGCCCGCATCAAAGAAGTAATAAAAATCCTGGATATTGGTTTGTCTATTAATCTCAATGTTGATGGCTTGATCCTCAAGAATTCGATCTCCCATCTCATTAAATGTTGAATATCTGAATCTTAAATCATGAAAACCATAATCATCCTTGATGTTTCCTTTAAAATAAATCCGATCATAAAAGAAAGTGTCCCGCTGACTCTCCACCACAATCTCCGGATATTGGTCTTTTACCACAAAAATTGAGTTTTTCATGGTGTCATTACTGGTGAAATAACCATTTTTATTGACCACCGAATAGGTGAAAGAATCGTGGGCTTTCCGAGAAATGGAAATATTATCGTTCTGAGGAGCAATAACTTCCGACTTTTCATCTTGGATAAAAATTAACGAATCGGTATTCTTGGTGTAAAATTTCCATGTGATCATCGTACCTTCTGGAATCGTCGCATCGCCGCTGTTATTAATGATTTCCTTGGCTTTATTCAGGTAAGCAGGGTAGAAGAGTTCCATGGCAAAACTGATGGTCACCGGTTTGGGCAGCACCTCAATCGCATAAGGTCGTGATATTACTTCATCTGTAACCAGTTGAAAATCTATATTTTTTTGCAACTTTGAAAAATTATAACCGAATTCCGTATTGGAGATCTTTGTGAATTTATACTTCTTATGATTAAAAGAAACATACAACTCATTAGGTACCACATCACCAATCACTTTAACCTGCAGTAAAAAATCCTCATTCTGAAATGCAGTCATTTTACCGTTAAGAATCTCAAAAGAGTAGGGCGCTGGTTTTTCGAAATATTGTTGATGCTTAACAATTCTTTCCGTGGATTCCGTGAAAACTTCGCTTTTTATGGAAAAAATCACCAAGAAGAGAAAAACCGGAATAAGCGCCCATTTGGCAAACTGAACCGTTTTCTTAAAAGGTATCGCTTTGATAAAATAAAAAGGTTCAATGTCTTCGATTTTATGATCAATCGCCGCCAACAATAATTGATAGCTCTTGTATTCTCCTTCTGATATTTGTTTTTCCAATTGTATGATATTCAAAAATTTATCATCAATTTCGGAAAAATGTTTACCCACAATCTTAGCAACATCTTCGTTTGTGATTCGTTTGCCTAACCCTAAAATCTTGAATAAAGGATAAAGGACAAAAATGGCCAATGTTAACAATAAAATAGCCAGTTCTGAATAAAACAAAACAGTTCTCACCGCCGTACTGAAAAAGGAATAATATTCCAGCACGGTGATACATATGAATAATAACAAATTGATTAGAAGAAAAAAAAGTAAACCTTTAAAAAGTTTGTTCAGATAAAACTTTTTAACAAACTCTCCTATCTTTTGATGCAGTTTTTGTAAGTTCTCGTTCATTAAAGTCACTCTTTTGATGTTTTAGTTATACTGTAGAAATTTTCATTTTGCGTTTTATAGTAGTTATGTATCTTCTTATTTTTGCCGTACATTTTCCGTAAAAAGAAAATCCTCCGAAACGAACCGTTCATTTTATTTAACTTTGATCGTTTCGCAAAAATTTTCATAGTGTCTATATTCCGTTCTTTGTTGGTTCTCGCATTCACCATTTCCATTTCTGCCACCAACAGATCCATAAGGGGAATGTCAATCGGGCACACTTCCTCACAGTACCCGCATAACGTAGTACTTTTAAAAATATTTTGATCTAAATGATTACGATAAAAGCTATTATGTTTCACAAGTTCTATCGGAGTGAAACCATTCGTGTGTTTATACACCGGACACACCTCACTACAACGCCCACACTGGATACAATAGAGAGATTCCCGCAAAACATTATTCTCCATGATTTCAGTTATACCATTGTCATACAACAAAATAGTAACTGAAACATCGTTTTTATTAACCTTCTCATCATCGGATGTGATAAAAGTTTCATTCTTCACATAATGGAAAGGCGATGTGATGATTTTTATATCATGTGGTAAAAATGATTCGTTTTCACGTTGTTTCAGAGCCAAAACCAACTCTAAATCACTCTGTTTCACCACTAAATTATTGATATTTAACAATAATACTAATTTTTGTACTTTGTTGAAAACATCACCTGATCGTTTATTCACTAAAGCAATTGATCCGTTTTCAACAATACCGTAATCAGCTTCAACAAATAAGTATTCTGCCGAGTTATCATTAAAATCTTCAATTTTAACAAATTGAAACAAACCGCTGTTATCATTTTTTATACCATCGGGTATTTTTCCAAAATCAAAGCAAACTTTGTTAAAACGGGATTTTGGCATTAAATTTTGGACAAAATCCACCAAAGCTGACTCGTCAATGATCCAATGCACACTTAAATCATGTGCATTCGCAGCGGCTTCAAAAGCCAAGAGATGTTTTTCCATCTCTTCAATGTAATTGTGACGAACTAAGTTTGCCCTGTTTCTAACTATTTGTTTCTCAACTGGCATAGCTGTCTATTTTGGTAAATTTATCTTCTCAACTCTAACAAGATGTCTTCCTCCTTCAAAATCGGTAGTAAAAAAAGATCGGCAAATTTCAAAAGCTAATTCTTTAGAAACAAACCGAGCAGGCAATGATAAAATATTAGCATTGTTATGTTTTCTTGCCAATTCAGCAATTTCTTGATCCCAACATAAAGCGGCACGAACATTCGGGTGTTTGTTGGCTGTCATGGAAACGCCGTTTCCTGAACCACAAATGATAATACCTAATTGTTTGGGATTTTCAGAAATTTTGTAAGCCAACGGATGTATATAATCCGGATAATCAACACTTTCTTCAGAAAAAGAGCCGAGATCTTCAAATTCAAAAATCTCTGAAAATTCGCATTTAATTTGCTCTTTCAACAAAAAACCAGCGTGATCCGAAGCTATTAACAGTTTCATTTTTATATTATTTTCCACAATTGCAAAAATACAATTTAATGCGAAATAATTATGTTACGATAGCTATTGTATTTACATATGTTTTCAATTGAACAAGTAAATGAGTAATCAAATAAAACAACCTGGCTTGTTCATGTTTTTATCTTTTCATTTTTACCCATTAAATCAATAACATAACAGTTCTTTGTTAATTATTCCCATTTTTGCCAACAAACTGTATGTCTTCAATGTTGATAATATGTGTATAATTTGAGAGAACTTTTTGAAATCAAATTTTCAAACATTTCATTCCATTTTATTTCACTTTTGTCAACAATTATATCACATTCTTTTTTTCAACAAAAAAATTCTCATAATAAAAACTGAATTTGAAAATACCTGAAAAATAGATACGTTAGTAATTTTTTTTTGTTATTATGTTGTTGAAAAAAAAATATAAATCATTTTTTAGCAGTCTGGAAAAAGTTATTAACTTCTCAACATGATTATTATTATCTTCTCTTCTTATTTAATTTAAAAAAAGAAAAAGAACTATATTAATCTAAAATCGTACATTTGCCACATGAAAAAAACACTTGTATTTATTTCTGTTTTATTCTTCTTTTTTTCTCTTTCTGCGCAAAGAATTGATTATAAATCAAAAGTTTATGATGGAATCAATTATTTGCCTTTATCGGGAGTAAGTGTTTATAACCTAAATACCAACACATTTGCCTTCACCAATGATAGAGGCGAATTTACAATAAAAGTTCAGATACATGATACGTTGGTTTTTACAAAATCAATTTATAGGCAACATTCGGATGTGATTACTGAGAATACAATTCAATATCCGGAAGATCATCTTTTATTTTTTCAATCAATTCTATTAAAAGAGGTAGTTGTATATGCTTTTAATCCTAATTATGAGGAATTTAAAAGAGAATTATCTACTATAAAATTACCCGATGTTTACAAAAAAATATACGGTGCGGAATTATCAGACGAAGAAAAGGCTAACGCAGTGAATGAAAATCCTAATTTACTGAGAGGTACACCGATGGAAAGTCCTATAACAGCGCTGTATAATGTTTTCAGTAAACGTGTTAAAATGCAACAACTCTATTATGAATTGGTGGAGCACGAAAGTGAAATAGGAAAATTGCCAAGCAAATACAACAAAGAGTTGGTTTCTGAAGTAACGGGTTTACAAGAACCCGATTTAATGGAATTTATGGTATATTGCCGATTCAGTTACTATGATTTACTGAAATGGTCGCCGCAACAAATTGTTAGTGCTATTCAAAGCAAATTCAACGAATATGAATATTATAAATTGATGCAAGATGAGTGATAATTGGAATAAATTCGTGAAAAAAAATCTTACCAAATTCCATATCATCGGTATGTTGCTGGGTTGGATAATGGCTTTCATCTATTGGTACAAGGCAGGTCATCTGTCTGATAATATATTGAAAAACAATTTGATACTAATTTCTCTATGGGGAATAGCATTGGGATACATATCCTTTGACTTGATTACAGCTTCTAAAAGAAGAGATAAGGGAGATAGTTAATTCAATAAATAACAAACTTAAAAATCATAAATTATGACAGAAAAATTGAAAACTACACTTAGAGATAATACGGCGATCCGATGGACCGCTTTGTTATTACTATCATTTGCGATGTTTTGTTCCTACATTTTCATGGACATTTTATCGCCTATTAAGGATTTGATGCAATCAACCCGTGGTTGGGATTCCACGGCATTCGGAACGTATGCCGGTTCAGAAACATTTTTGAACGTTTTCATCTTCTTTTTGATTTTTGCCGGGATTATTTTGGATAAAATGGGTGTCCGTTTTACAGCTATTTTATCTGGTGTTGTAATGCTGATCGGGGCCTGTATCAATTGGTATGCTGTCACGGACGCATTTCAAAGTTCATCCATATCTATTTGGTTTACAAATAATTTGAACTATATTCCCATATTTGATGAACTGGGTGTTTCTCCTTTTTATGAAGGAATGCCGGCTTCTGCTAAATTTGCCTCGGTGGGTTTTATGATCTTTGGTTGTGGTGTTGAAATGGCGGGAATCACGGTTTCACGCGGTATTGTTAAATGGTTCAAAGGGAGAGAAATGGCGATGGCAATGGGTTCGGAGATGGCGTTGGCGCGTTTGGGCGTTGCCACTTGTATGATTTTCTCACCGCTGATTGCTAAGACTGATATTTTTGGCGGTGCGAACGTTTCCCATGCGGTAGCATTTGGCGTTATTCTATTGATGATCGCTTTGATCATGTTTATCGTTTATTTTTTCATGGATAAGAAGTTAGATGCTCAAACCGGCGAAGCAGAAGAAGTTGAAGAAGCATTTCAACTTAGAGATATTGGTAAAATCCTTTCAAGTTCCGGTTTTTGGTTGGTTGCTTTACTTTGCGTGTTGTATTATTCCGCAATTTTCCCCTTCCAAAAATATGCCGTGAATATGTTGCAATGTAATTTAACATTTGTTGAAGCCGAAGGTTTTTGGGCAGGAAATACGGTGACTATTATACAATATATTATTATGTTAGTAGTTGCGGCCACTGCTTTTATCAGTAATTTTAGTAAAGGAACCAAAAAAGCGATCTTATTAGTTATGTCGGTTGCGGCTTTGGTTACTTTCTGTTATATGGGATACATGCGTCAATCGGCAGAGACCATTTTTGCAGTTTTCCCATTGTTGGCAGTAGGTATTACACCGATTCTTGGTAAATATGTGGATACGAAAGGGAAAGCGGCATCGATGTTAATGATCGGATCTATTTTACTGATTGTTTGCCATTTAACCTTTGCTTTCATTTTACCTCTCTTTCAAGGAAGTCCCATTGGCGGCGTGATCGTTGCTTATGTCACCATTCTCATTTTGGGCGCATCTTTCTCGTTGGTACCGGCATCATTGTGGCCAAGTGTTCCTAAACTTGTGGATCACAAAGTATTAGGTTCTGCATACGCTTTGATTTTCTGGATTCAGAATATCGGCTTATGGCTATTCCCATTGTTGATAGGGAAAATTTTGGATGCTTCAAATCCTGATATTGCGCAAGCGTTGAAAGATAAAACGATGACACCCGAGGTGGCAGCCACTTCATACAATTACACCAATCCGTTGATTATGTTGGCTTGCTTGGGCGTTGCTGCATTAATCCTTGGCTTTGTGTTGAAAATCGTTGATAAAAAGAAAGGACTGGGGTTGGAATTGCCGAATATTAAGGAAGATTAACAGTCTGATGGCAACATGGATTTAGCGGATTAAAATGGAAAAATAAAACATGAAAATCACAAATAAAACCATCCTCATTTTTGCTGGCATCATCTCTATTTTATCATTGGTTTTTGCTTGTTTTGCTTTTACACAGGAAGATATTGAAAAACACGATCCTAACATTGTAGTCCGATACAATAACACATTGGCATCACCTTATTTGCCTATGGAGATCAGTTTCGCTGGGGAGAATGTTCCCCTGGAGGTCTATTGGGTGAGGGAGCGATTAGAGCGGGAAATAGTGATCATTGCATATCAACATTCGAAAACGATCCAGACGATCCAGCGGATGCCCCGTTTTTTCCCGGAAATTGAGAAGATTTTGCGAGAAGCGGGTGTTCCAGAGGATTTCAAGTACCTTTGTGTGGCGGAAAGCAATCTGGAGAATGTCATCTCTCCCGCCAAGGCAACCGGTTATTGGCAATTTTTGGAAGCCACGGCCAAGAGTTTCGGCATGACGGTCAATGAGGACGTGGATGAACGGTACGATTTGGAAGCTTCGACCCGGGCGGCATGTAAATATCTGAAAGGATCGAAGGATCGGTTGGGAAGTTGGACATTGGCTGCCGCCGCTTACAACATGGGCGAGGCTGGATTGAAGAAGAATCTCGAGAGGCAGCAAACGTCTAATTATTGGGATTTGAGTTTGAATCAAGAAACATCGCGATACCTGTATCGAATTTTGGCGTACAAGTTGATTTTCGAACATCCAGATGCTTACGGGGTGAAGCTCACCAATGCCGAATTATATCATCTGATCCCCACGAAAGATTATTCGGTAACCGAACCGATTACTGATCTTTATCAGTTTGCTATTGATAATAAGGTTACTTACTTGGAAATGAAGATGTTGAATCCGTGGTTGCGAAATACTAAACTGACCGTGGGTTACAAAAACCGGGTGATCAAAATGCCGAAAAACCCGAAAATAACCACAGCTGAATTGTTGAGAAAAGTGGAACATCCTGAAAGAATGTTCGGTGAATAATGTTTCACGTGGAAAACAATAAAAACAAACATCATCATGAATTGGCACAAATACTTAAACCCTGGGCGGCTGCGTCCGACTACCCGCACGAAGGAACTGGACTTGCGTAATGAGTTTGAAAGCGATTTGGGTCGTGTGATTTTTAGTCCGGCCATTCGCCGAATGCACGACAAAACCCAAGTATTTCCGTTGACCGACAATGACAATATCCATTCTCGGTTGACGCACTCCCTTGAGGTGATGTCGGTGGGTTATTCCATTGCGTTGAATTTGAGTCAGAACAAAGCGTTTTTACGTAAAGTGACGTTGGAAAATGAAGTCATTTTTCGAGAGATTCCGATCATTATCAAGAGTGCTTGCCTGGTTCACGACATTGGCAATCCCCCGTTTGGTCATTTTGGCGAATTTGTGATTCAAGACTATTTCAAAAAATTGTTTGCCCAGAAAGATCAGAACGGGAATTGCAGGTATGACGTTTCTTCCGCACAGCAACGGGATTTTACTCTTTTTGATGGGAACGCCCAAGGTTTTCGAGTATTAACCAAATTGCAAATTTTGGATGACATTTATGGATTGAACCTCACGTATGCGACCTTAGCCTCTTTCCTGAAATATCCTAATGCGGACAATGTTGTTAAAGACTCGCTTTATTGTAAAAAACGAGGAGTTTTCGAATCGGAACGTGATTTTTTGGATCAGATTATTGAAAATTGCGATTTGTTGGTAAATGGGAAAAATATTCGTCATCCCTTGTCTTACATTATGGAGGCGGCCGATTCAATCTGTTATTTGGTGATGGACATTGAGGATGCATTTAATAAAAAATGGTATGATTTTCCATTTATTCAACGGGAATTTCAAAGAAATAAGATCATTCATGATTTTATTGATGAGATAGAAAAACAAGGTGACATCAGCGAGAATAAAAAAGTGGTCAACCTCCGATTGGCACTCATTAAATATTTGGTGAATTTAACGGTGTTGAATTATATAGATAATGTGGAAAATATTTGCCAAGGAAACTACAATCAAGAACTCATTTTTGACGATTCAAACCAAATAGCGAAAGATCTGAGTGATTTTTGTTATGCCCAGATCTACGCTCATAAAGAGATTACTAACATTGAATTGACAGGGTATTCAGTGTTGAGCGGATTGTTGGACTTTTACATTGATTTCTGTTTCAATGAAACGGAAAAATTTCGTGAAAAAGCAGTAGCATCCATATCAAAAAGCATCATTAAAGCGGCGTTATTGGAGTCCAATGTGGATAAGTTTGACGATCTGAGTGATTATTATAAGCTGAAGGTTATTGTGGATTTTATCTCCGGCATGACCGATCAATATGCTTTGAATCAATACCAACGTATCAGTGGCCAGAAAATTAACTGATATAGCCCATTATATCTACAACTCAGAAGAGCGATTTTACTATTATTTGCAAGAAAATCTATCTTTAGCGTGTGTAAATTTTCTTGATTTGCTATCACAAGATCATGCGGTATATCTTTTCAGCGGCATTATCCGGGATTTTTTTCTTCGTCGAAAAGAGAAAAGCCGTGACCTGGACATCATCTTCGATGGCGATGAAAAAACCACTGAAAATTTGTTAAAAAACCACGATTATCGGAAAAACAGTTTCGATGGATACAAGGTTAGGGTAGGGGAGGGGGACGTTGATTTATGGCATATCCAAAACACGTGGGCACTGAATCATGGGCAGACGGTCTTGGATTTTGACTTGCACACGTACATCCCGCACACTGCTTTTTTCAATTTTTCCTCCATAATTTATGATTATAAAGCTAAAAAATTCCATTTCTCTATCCATTTCCAACGTTTCCTGCGTGATCTGCATATCGATATCGTCTATCAACCCAATCCCAATCAAGCGCTTTGCGTGGTGAATGCGTTTTATTACAGTGAAAAATACAATCTTCGTTTCAGCCCTCGGCTAAAGCGGTTTGTTCAACAAATGTATCCTCGCTATATGGGGCAATACGAAGTTGTGCAATGGAAACATTTCGGAAAAGTCTTGTATGAGGAAAAAGAGATAAAAATGAGAGTTCAAGGCTTGTGATTTAGGGGATGTAGAGTTCCTGTTTTTTGGATAAAAAGAAAAATCATTTCAAAAAACCGAGCAATCCAATATTTTTTATACTTTTGCAGCCATAAAACAGTGCGGGGTAGAGCAGTGGTAGCTCGTCGGGCTCATAACCCGGAGGTGGTTGGTTCAAGTCCTGCCCCCGCTACCAAAAAATCAGAAAAAGTCTCTTGTTCCCAAGGGGCTTTTTTGATTTATATATGCTCCTGATTATGAAAATATCCGCTATGATTTTTGCGGCGGGATTAGGCAGTCGCCTCTTTCCCCTTACCGAAAACAAACCCAAAGCCCTCGTTTCCGTTGATGGTGTTACTCTCCTCGAAAACGCTATCCGCAAAATTTCCGATGCCGGAATTGATCATATTGTTGTTAATGTTCACCATTTTGCGGACGCCATCATTGATTTTCTGCAAAATTGCCGTTTCAATGTCGCTATTGAGATTTCCGATGAACGGGAGTTGTTATTGGATACCGCTGGTGGACTGAAAAATGCCGATCGTTTTTTTATAAATGCCGATCATATTTTATTATATAATGTTGATATACAATCTACTATAGATTTACAAAAACTGATACAACATCATATTGTTCAACAAAATTTTGCTACTTTGGCCGTGCGAGATCGGCAAACGTTCCGCTATTTCCTCTTCAATTCCGATAATATGCACTTAGCCGGATGGAAAAATCACAAAACCGGTGAAGAGAAAATCTCTACTCCATTAAAAGAATACAAATCATTAGCTTTCAGTGGTATACATATTGTGAAAAACGACATTTTCCCCTTGATACCCCAAGGAAAACTCTCTTTCACTCCCCTTTATCTGGAATTGGCAAAAGGCCATCCTATTCAAGGCTATCCGCATCAACAAGACGAATGGATGGATTTTGGAAAATACGAGGAGTTGAGAGCGATTTTCGGGGAAAGAATCCGGTGATCATTAATAGTACTTAGTTAATAATGAATAACAGGAATCCAGACATAGGCCATGTTCCCAATCTCCCTATTCCCTATTAATTCTCTCCACGATCTTATTCACCGCATCCTCTACATTTTGATAGTTTTTGCCCCCAGCGGCGGCGAGGCCGGGTTGACCGCCGCCACCGCCTTGGATGATGAGGGAAATTTCCTTCACCATGGCCGCCGCATTGTAACCTTTTGCCACCAGATCCTCGGAAAAGGCAACGATAATGTTGGCCTTGTCATCCATATCGGAACCGAAAATGATGGCGATGTTGTCGAATTTGGTGCGGAGTTGCCAAGCGGTTTGTTTCAGCACTTCCGGAAGCATGGTCGCCGTTTTGCTAATAGTGCGGATACCGTCGGTTTGTGGAAGTTCGTTTTCCAATTCGCTCACAAATAATGCGACACGCTCTTTTTGGAAATTTTCAACCTCTTTTTTCACTTTATCGTTATCTTCCATCATCTTTTGAATGGCTTGGAAAAGATTGGACGATTTGAACAATTCCTTCAAATCTTCCACCATCGAGATGAAATGGTTGACGTAGTTTTCTCCCTCTTTACCGGTAACTGCTTCGATGCGACGAATGCCGGCTGCAATTGCACCTTCGGAAGTGATCTTCACCAACCCAATATTGCCGGTGGCTGACGTGTGTGTGCCGCCACAAAGCTCTACAGAGTCGCCGAAACGGATCACGCGTACCTCATCGCCGTATTTTTCACCGAACAATGCTATTGCCCCCATCTCCCGTGCCTCAGCGATTGGGGTATGGTTAAATTCCTGCAAATTCACGTTGGAACGTACCAAATCATTGACCATATTCTCCACTTTCTGAATCTCTTCCGAAGTCACTTTCGAAAAATGGGAGAAGTCGAAACGTAACCTTTCCGGGGTCACCAGCGAACCTTTTTGCTCCACGTGTGTGCCCAAAACCTTGCGTAGCGCATAGTGAATCAAATGGGTGGCACTGTGGTTGTTTTGCGTGGCGATCCGGTTGGCAACATTCACCTTTGCCACAAAGGTTGTCTTTACATTTTCCGGCATTTTTTTGGTGATATGTACGGTTAAGTTGTTCTCTTTCACCGTGTTTTCTATGATCACTTTCTCATTCACACTCTCCAACCAGCCGGTGTCGCCCACTTGGCCGCCCGACTCTGCATAGAATGGCGTTTCATTCAACACAATTTGAAAAAAATCTTTTCCTTTGGACTGCACTTTACGGTATTTAACAATTTTTGCTTCACATTCCAATTGACTATAACCCACAAACTCACCTTCCATAAAATGGGGGATCAGCTCTACCCAGTCGCCGGTTTGCATGGTGCCTGCTGCCCGAGAACGCATTTTTTGCGCCTCCAATCCTTTGTGGAAATCTTCCATATCCACGGTGAATCCCTTTTCAGAAGCCATTAGTTGGGTCAAGTCGATGGGAAATCCATACGTATCAAACAGTTCAAAAGCGAAATCACCATCAATAACTTTGCCTTGCACTGTTTTTTCCACATAATTTTCAAATTTGTTGATACCATTAGCCAACGTTCGCAAAAAGGAATTCTCCTCTTCCTGGATCACTTTTTCGATCAATTGCTGTTGCGCTTTCAGTTCGGGATATTGTTTGCCCATCTGTAAAGACAAGTCATTCACTAATTTATATATGAACGGTTCATTGAAATTTAAAAATGTGAACCCGTAACGAATAGCCCGGCGTAAGATTCGGCGGATCACATAACCGGCTCCATTGTTGGAGGGTAATTGTCCATCGGCCATGGCGAAACTCACCGCCCGCAGGTGATCGGCGATTACACGTTGTGCAATGTCAACTTCTTCATTTTCACCGTATTTTTTTCCCGAAAGTGTTGCAATGCGCTGAATCAACGGTTGAAAAATGTCTGTGTCATAGTTGGACTTTTTCCCTTGCACGGCCATGCAGAGCCGTTCAAATCCCATGCCTGTGTCCACATGCTTGTTTGCCAGCGGCTGCAACTCGCCGGAAGCCACTCGGTTAAACTGGATAAACACCAGATTCCAAATCTCCACCACCAACGGATGATCTTTATTGATCAGTGTGGCTCCATCCACTATTTGGTGCTCCTCTTCGGAACGAAGATCCACATGGATTTCGGAGCAAGGACCGCACGGTCCGGTGTCACCCATTTCCCAGAAGTTGTCTTTTTTATTCCCAAAAATGATGTGTGATTCCGGTAAAATTTCCAACCAATAGTTTTTCGCTTCTATATCGGCTTCAGTTTTATCGCCTTGATCTCCTTCGAAAATGGTCGCATAGAGCCGATTTTTGTCCAATTTTAACACATTGGTCAAAAATTCCCATGCCCATTCGATTGCCTCTTTCTTAAAATAATCCCCAAACGACCAGTTACCGAGCATTTCAAACATGGTGTGATGATACGTATCCTTTCCCACCTCTTCCAAATCGTTGTGTTTTCCTGAAACGCGTAAGCATTTTTGAGAATCGGCAATTCGGGGAAATTTCATTGGGGCGTTACCCAGAAAAATCTCCTTAAATGGGTTCATCCCCGCATTGGTGAACATCAATGTCGGGTCGTTTTTAACTACCATCGGAGCCGAAGGAACAATCTCATGTTGTTTCGATCTGAAAAAATCCAAAAATGAAGTACGTATATCATTGCTATTCATAAACGTATGGTTTTTAAAAAATGAGAAGCAAAAATAGGAAAAATGGTGGAAAAACAGTGGCTGGACGAAGTGGATCTATTCTTAGGACGACTTATTTCGCAACAGGCAATCCGCATTGCATCCATCGCACTGGTTTTTACCTTTGCGAAAACGGCGGAAACGGCGGATTATCCGAAAGGTCAACCAAGCAATCGCAAGGCCGGAGATGAGGTAAGTTAAAAAATATTGCCAACTCATACGCACTATTTTGTAATGCAAAAATGTGTTTTTTTGCAATATGAAAATACTCTTGAGAAACTTTTTCACGCTTATCGTTGCTCTGCTCGCTTGCATCTCCTGTCAGAAAGAGAAAGATGGTGTTTATCGCCCCGATAAAAAAATCACCCGAATTACCACAAATTACTATGACGAGAATAGCGATATGTTATTGGAAAGCTTGATTGATGTTTGGCATTGGAACAACAAAAAACTATCGAAAATCGACTATGCAGATGGTTCTTCGTTGACTTTTGAATACAAGAACAAACGCCTCGTCTCAATGACCTTGACGGGCAATGGACAAATCATGTACGGCGAGTTGGCTTACGAGAATAAAAAGTTAAAAAAAATTATTTTTGAATACTCCAAACACAGTAAGTTGGTGATTTTTATGAAAAAACGAGAAGACGAAAATGCGGTGCTGTTGCAATATGATTATCAAGGAAATGGAAGTAAAGACAGCTTTTTTGAAAAATCGACAGCCCGAATGTTGTCTCATATTACCGAATTTCCGTGTGATCAATATATTACGCAACACTTTCAGTCTTGCATTGAAATCGATAATATCAG
Organism: Bacteroidales bacterium; assembly: GCA_031285725.1. Lineage (GTDB taxonomy): Bacteria > Bacteroidota > Bacteroidia > Bacteroidales > WCHB1-69 > JAGVVH01. The sequence continues at coordinate 9,858 of JAITVP010000120.1, read as the reverse complement.
CAAAGGCTCTTATCACTGGGAATCCACACTTACTTACCATAACGGCAACGTCACCCAAATCCACACGCAATACAGCGGCGTTTCCACCCTAAATGAAATTACGATATTTTACGAATATGACCAGCATAATAATCCGTTCCGCAACTCCATTATGGACGAATTCAATAGCGTGCTTTCCCATTCAGTCAACAATCCAACATCCAGTAAATATGTAAATTATGGTGTTGAAAATTATCTAAAATGGACATACGAATATGAAGATGGCTGGCCGGTAAAAAGAACATATCATGGGGAAATAGTGGAAGAAGTAGTGTATGAATATTAAGGGTCAATTCAACACATAAAATCCACGTCCCAAAAGTGTGTTATCTTTGCCTGCTTTTTTAAAAACTAAAGATTATGAGTAATAATATACCGGACAAAATCAAACCGGCCATTGATATTTTGACCAAGCATACGGACAGCAAGTTGATCACGCACCTCAACGCTTGCGTGCATTGTGGGTTGTGCCAAACGAGTTGCCTGTTTTGGCTGGCAGACGACAAACCGGCGTTCATGCCCGGTCGGAAGGTGGATCTGGTAGCATCAATTTATCGGAAATATTGCACGATGATTGGGAAAATAGCTCCGAAGTTGGTAAATGCGAAGGAGTTGGATGATAAGATGATCGCCGAGATGGTGGATTTGCTGTATGGTGCTTGCACGATGTGCGGACGATGTGTGAAACACTGCTCAATCGGGGTGGATATTCCATTTGTGGTGAAGACCGGCCGGCGGATGTTGGCGGCGATGGGTTATGTGCCGGCCACGCTGCAAGCCACCGTGGATGCTGCCATCAACACCGGGAACAATATGGGTATTGAAGAGGAAGAGTTTGTAGACACGATCCAATGGATGGAGGAGGAATTTCAAGATGAGATGGGTGATGAAAATGCACGGATTCCACTAAATGAGCCTAACAAAGAGATCCTTTACACGCTCAATCCCCGCGAACCGAAGTTTTTCCCGCTCTCCATCACGGCGGCGGCCAAAATCTTCTATACTGCGAAAGCCGACTGGACACTCTCCAGCAAAATGTATGACGTGACTAACTACGGCTATTTTTCGGGGAACGATAAAGAGGCAAAACAGATCGCCCAAAACATGTTTGAAGAAGTTAAGAATCTAAAGGCCAAAATGTTGGTATTGGGCGAGTGTGGTCACGGTTCCCGGGCGTTGCGCTGGGAGTCGCCCAACTACATGCAACAACATCCCGATTTTGAGATGTACACACTGGTAGAGCTGATCGAAGAGTATATCAAAACGGGAAAGATCAAGTTGGACAAGAGCCTGAATGCCCAAAAATATACGATTCATGATCCATGCAACTTAACTCGTAACGGTGGTTTGTACAACAGTTTGCGATTTGTAGTGAAGAGCGTCGTGCCCGAATTGATCGAGATGACTCCCGGCGGAAACGACAATTTTTGTTGCGGCGGCGGCGGCGGCATGTTGGCGATGAGCGAATACAACGAACGGCGCATTGCGGCCGGCAAAATTAAAGCCGATCAGATCAAAGCCACCGGAGCGCAAGTCGTGATCACCCCCTGCCACAACTGCGTAGACCAATTGTCGCAAATCAACCATACGTATCAACTGGGCATCGAGGTGAAATCGGTAGCGGAAGTGGTGGCAGATGCCATAGTGATAAATTAATAGTTAATAATGAAAGGGTTATGGAGAATTACGATGGCAACACAGGTCGTGTAGCCCTTGATGCTTTTCAAATTAGAATTATAGAGATAATTAAATCATCATTATGAATATCGCAAAATACGATCAATATCCTTCGCCATGTTACATTATGTTTGAGGAGGCGTTGGAAGCAAATTTGCAGTTGTTGAACTTAGTGCAGGAAAGTGCGGGTGTTTCCATCATTTGCGCACTGAAAGGATTTGCGTTTTGGCGTACTTTCACGTTGGTGGGACACTATTTGAAAGGTGCAACCGCAAGTTCATTGAACGAAGCCCGGTTGATTTCCGAAGAGATGGGAAAAGAGGCGCACACGTATGCACCGGTCTATTTTGAAGATGAGATCAATGACATTTTGTTATATAGCAGTCACATTACATTCAACTCGCTGAGTCAGTGGCAGAAATATAAGGAACAGATTGAAAAATTCCCCAAGTTAGTGAGTGTGGGATTACGGGTGAACCCCGAATATTCCGAAGTGGAAGTTGATCTGTACAATCCGGCTCGGCCTGGTTCCCGCTTGGGGATCTTGTCGGCCGAGATGCCGGAAAATCTCCCTGAAGGCATTGAGGGGCTGCACTTTCACGTGCTTTGCGAGAACGACAGCTATGCGCTTGAACACGCCCTGCAACACTTCGAGGAACGATTTGCTCCGCTGATCAAACAGTGCAAATGGATCAACATGGGCGGAGGACATCATATTACCAAAGAGGGTTATAATGTACCACATCTTATTAATTTACTGCAAGATTTTAAAATGCGCTACCCCAATGTGGAAGAGGTGATTTTGGAGCCTGGCGAGGCGGTAGGCTGGCAAACCGGCGTACTGACCTCCACCGTGGAGGATATTATTGAAAACAAAGGAATTAAGATTGCCATGCTGAATATCTCTTTTGCTTGTCATCTGCCTGACTGTTTAGAGATGCCCTACAAACCCATGATATTGGGAGCGATGGAACCTACGGAGGAGAGCGAGTTCGTGTACCGCTTGGGTGGTTCCTCTTGTTTGGCCGGTGACTTTATCGGGATGGGCGACTTCGCCTTTCCCGAACCGCTCGAAATCGGCGACAAAATCATCTTTGATGACATGATTCACTATACCATGGTCAAAACCACCTTCTTCAACGGGGTCAAACATCCCGCCATCGGCATGGTCACCAGAAAGGGGGAATTTATCCTATTTGCGGAGCCGGGAAGTTATGAGGATTACAGAGGAAAGTTAGGGTAGGTTTTTCTTTTTCATTCACCCTTAGCCAAGGATAGCAGCAACTCAATCTCTTCTTTCCACAGTGTTTCGTCTGGTGTTTCGAGGATAATGGGCATATTGTCGAAACGGCCGTCTTGCATGAAGCGTTTGAAAAAATCCAGGCCAAAAAGTCCTTTTCCGATATTGTCGTGGCGATCGACTCTGCTGGCATGGGGTTTTTTCGTGTCGTTCAAGTGGATGCCTTTCAGGTAGTTTTTACCAATTACCTTATCGAAATGGGCGAACGTGGCGAGGTATCCTTTTTCGGTTTTAATATCGTAGCCGCCGGAATAGGTATGGCACGTGTCCAAACAGACGCCCACGCGGCTTTTATCTTCCACTTTGTCGATAATGTGTGCCAGATGTTCGAACATAAACCCGACATTGCTGCCTTGTCCGGCGGTATTCTCGATCACGGCGATCACACCTTTGGTTTTATCCAGCGAAATATTGATAGATTCCGCAATACGATCCAGGCAATCTTCCAGCGAGATTTGGTTAAGATGACTGCCCGGATGGAAATTAAGCAACTGCAAGCCCAGTGCTTCACAACGTTGCATTTCGTCCAGAAAGGCTTCTCTCGATTTCTCGAGTCCGTCTTGTGAGGGATGTCCCAGATTGATTAGATAGCTGTCGTGAGGGAGGATGTGGGCGGCATTGAAACCGAATTTATCACAATTTTCTTTGAACGCTGCAATGTTCTTCGCCGTCAATTTTGGTGCTTTCCATTGTCGTTGATTTTTAGTAAACAGGGCAAAGGTATTTGCCCCGATTTCCGCCGCATTAATGGGTGCGTTTTCCACACCGCCCGCTGCGCTAACATGTGCTCCGATGTATTTCTTTTTCATAGCGGCAAAGGTAAGATATTCTTACGGTTCGTATTACATTTTTTTCTGTTTTTAGGGAACAAATTTGAATAAACCACGTCTTAGCAAAAAATGATTATGGAAACAATATTTGTAAAAAAGAACCTGAAACAAATAGCATTAACAATGTTTGTTTGTTTGTTTATCCTCCCTACGGATAGCTGCGCAGGGTGCCCCATCCCATCCCTTTCCTTTTCTGTACTTTGACAGCGAAGTGTGGTGCCAGGAATATTACATTGAATTTTATGCCATGAGTGTGACAGAGCAACAAGGCAAGTGTTACAAGTTCTGCGAAGGCAGCACTGTTTTTTACCGGATAGAAGATGTGGCGGGAACCATGCACAGCTGGAGTGTGCAGGGCGGCATCGTGCAGAACCTTTCTGCCAACACCTTCTCGGTGACTTGGGGTGGTGCCGGCTCGGGGCAATTATCCGTGACCGCCACTTCAGTGTCCAACATCACACTAACCCACACGGTCTGCATTGAAATTGTGGAACGACCCAAAGCCCGTTTTGCCGTCTGGCCCATTGAGATGCCAGAATTCTTGGAGGTTTGCAGGGAAGAGGAGGTCATATTCACCGACTTATCGGAATATTCCGAACACGAGATTCTTTTCTGGCATTGGGATTTCGGAGACGGAACCACCTCTTCCGAACGTAATCCCACCCACGCCTGGATTAACGAGGGGGATTACACTGTCACCTTGACGGTGACCAACGAATGCCATTGTAGTGATAAAATAAGCATCGAAGTCCATGTCAGACCGGGAGATGCCTTGCAGTTGGAATGTCCGTCCGTTGTGTGCGAAAACACCAAAGCGGTCTACAGTGCTCAAGAGGGATTGTGCCAGGAATACTACTGGGAGGTTGCTGGAGGAGAGTTTACTCCGGGGCGCAATCCCCATCAAATAGAAGTAATATGGAACAGGCCGGATCAATTGATAGACGGGTACGGCTACATTTTATTGAAGAACGATCCGTGCGAGTATCGGTGCGGGGAGTTTTCTACAGCTAAAATTCCCGTTGTTCACGACCGGGCACTGATCAAAGGGAAGACCTTCGTGTGTGAAGGCAACCAATATATTTACACACTGCCCGAATGGCCAGCCACGGTTTTTGAGTGGGAATTCACAACCATTAGCGGCGACGCCCGTGCAAGAGCCGGAACCGTTCCTGCAGGAAACACGTTCGTTTTAGACTTTTCCGGCGAAGGCACCATCCTGCTCTCCGCCCGCTATACCAACACGGTGGTCGGTTGCTCGGGAAAGACGGAGCCGCTTGCCATCACCGTGAAAAGCACGACCAGTATTGTGTGGAACGAGGAACCTATTTGCGCCGGAACAGGGGAAACTTTCCAGTGGCGCGGCCGCTCCGGCGCCATTCCTGGCAACTGGGTGCTGAAAAGACCCGATGGGAGCAGGATGACGAGGTATGGCGCCACCTTTACCGACGACTTCGCCATCCCCGGCATCTACCAGCTTTCCGTTTCCGCCAGCGGCCATTGCGACCCGGAGCCGATTTCCATCCAAGTCAACCCCTTTCCTTCCTCCAACAGGGTGGAGATCGTAGGACGGAGCGTGGTTTGTCTCGACCGGGTGGAAACCTACCGAGCCGTCAACACTACTCCCAACACCATTCTGCGATGGGAAATCCAGGGCGGTACCCTGAACAACCAATCCGGCGAGGAGGTGAGTGCCGTCTGGACCGCCAACACCGGAAGGCTTTCCGTCTACCGGGTCTCCACGGAGCATCCCTTCTGCGAGACTTTCCTGCAAACCTTCGAGGTGAGAAAGTTCGATTTCGACAACCTGGAAATCGTTCAAGACATATTCTATGACTATTACGCATATGCCGGTTGTGTGGGGCGTTTTGAAGTGCACTATGATAATGACATTTATGCAGAATTCGACAATTGGCAATGGAAGGTGGAACCCACCGGGGTGGGAACTCCGATCGGGAATGCTGGTCATGTATTTGTTTATTATCCCTACACGGAAGACGCCGTGAACAACAACCATTTGCAATTGGAGGCGATGAAATGCGGGGTGTCCCACACCCTCATCACCACGTTTGATATCCCGCCTTTTCCCGTGCCCACAGTCACCGTTTCAAGCGACTCCATCTGTTTCGAAGGGACGGTTACTTTCTCGTTTAACGAGCATATCGCTTACTATAGGACAAGGAATATCACCATCGACGGCATAGAGTACAGTTTTACGGGAAACAGCTACACGCACACGTTCTTGAACGCCACCGGCGACGACAAGGTATACGACGTGGTCTTGACGGTCTATGCCCATTGCGGCACCCCTTACGACATCCACATCCCCATCACGGTCTACGCCAAGGGGCTTGAGTTGTCGAGGATGGGTAACATTCCCATTTGCGATTCCATCGAAGGTGTTTTGGTGAATGTAATGTTTCCGGGGGGAAAACACCACTTACCAATGGTATCGGGACAATGAGCCTTGCGGCACGGGAAATTCTTTCCGGATCCATTATTCCGGCCATTATCATGTTGTTGCCGATGGCGGGGCGGGTTGCGCATCCACCAGCGGTATGATCACAGCCTCTTATCAAAGTTGCACCAGCGGAGGAAACTCGCACACTTCCGTACCGCCTTTGTGCCAAACGGGATTCGAGGTGTTTAAGGATTGCAACGGGCTGATCACTGCCATCTTGTCCCCGCCAGGGCGCGAGATAGAAAGCTGGCGCTACGAGGAGGAGTTGGAGGTGATCGGCGACTTGACGGGTGACACCGCCCGGTTCAGGGCCAAGAGAGCCGGCATATACTACTTCTCCGTCAAATTCGACGGGGGCGACTCGTGCACCGGATCAAGGGGCGGGGTGACAACCATCCCCTCGTTTCCCTCCTGCAAAGCCACCTTCTCCTGCTACCAGGACTCTCTCTACATCACCCATCTCAAGAACACCAGCTCCCAGCTCTACTGGATCGACGTGGAACACATACTCTATCTTGACGGTGTGCCCACGACCATGCTCGACACCTTGCTCCCGTCCGGCAGCCGCCACACCCTCCAAGTGGCCAACATCTACGAGGGAGACACCTGCCTGTCGGAGGTGGTGGAGTTCACCGTGCCCACGCCCATCAACGCCGAGTTTGACGTTCCCGCCGCCACCTGTATCAACAGCACCCGTGAGATCTTTTCTCAATACGACTGTCACGAACTAATCCTCAGCGACCGGCCCGTCTACTATTTCACCTGGGACTTCGGCAACAATACCATCTTCAAAACTTGCTTTGCAATGTATCAATTTGACGAGCTTGACAATCGTGACATCACCCTGACGATCAGCGACAAGTGGGGCTGTGTGGCTACCAATACCCGGACGGTATTGGTAAAAAGAGATGAGTTTTCCGCAAGCGTAGAGATAAATCCGACAGCTCCGGTCACGACCTGCCAAGGAGACCAAATCACTTTCGAGTGCACCTACACCGGCGAACTTTATCCCAATTGTGGCATCCGGTGGGAGGTATTGAGTAACTATACTAACCACGACCATTGGATCAACGGCTGCGGCGGTGTGGTGGTGCCTTCCCAAAGTGGAGCCTACCGGGTTGTCGCCACGAGTATCATCGGCTGCCAAGCGGTGCGGATAACGCCCGACATCACCTTCATCCCCACACCCTCGCCGCTGATCACGGGTACCTTGGAGATTTGCCTCGGGCAGGAGGTCAGCCTCTCCGGCTATAGCGGGGCAGACTATACCTACGCCTGGAGTCAAACCGCCCCGACCGCCGCTGCGAATATCGGCAACACTTCCCGCCTGCGGGTGACTCCCACACAAGCGGGCACTTACCAGTACCGCCTGCGGGTGACTCCCACGGCGCATCCCTACTGCCACGGCTACGCCACGGCAACCGTCACTGTGAATCCACTGCCCGCCATACCCGCCGTACGCGCTTACCCGTCTTCTTGTACTCCTTACGAAGTCAAGCTCGAAGCCTCCCCCATTGACCCAAATGGCACCTACCATTGGAACAACGGGGGGAATGGCGCCCATGTTCAAGTCAACCGCGGGGGAGCCTACGCCGTGCGCTACACGGATCAGAACGGATGCACCTCGCAATCCAGAAGCTTGTCCGTTCCCCACTCCCTTGACCACTACTTCTGGACCTTCCCCACCGGCTGCTACTATTTCTGCAAGGAGCAACTTCCGGTGTATGTGCACGGTCCCGCCTATTTCCCCGACGGGGAAAACTGGTACTGGGAATGGTTTAGGAACGGACAAGGCCTGTACCACGGAAACAGCCCCCGGTACAGCCGGCTGGGATTGGATCCCCCGCTGGAAATTTGGGACGAGGGCGTCTACCAAATGTTCTTGAAAAATGAATTCTGCTTCGGCACCACCAACGAGATGCGGGTTACCATGGCGGAATGCGAACTTTGCGACAAGAATGATTTTGCGGATCCTAACGATCATGCGGAGGTTGCCATGGCGGAATGCGAATCTTGCGGCATGAATATCTTCCACGAGGGGGAATACCACTACGACCCCAACACGGGGACGGTTTACGTGCATATTGAGATTATGAATTCCCACGGGAATGAATGGAGCTACACGTTTTACAGCCTTCAGACCGGCGTGCCGCTCACGCCCGCTTCGGGAACCATCTACCCCGGACACAATGTCCTCGATGTCGAATTGTGGCCGGGCAGCCTGTCGGGCGATTTTGGGGAAACGATGGGGATCATGTTGTGGGATCCGTACGATGAGACGAAACGCTGCTATTACATGTTCAAATTTTCCGCACAAAGATCCATAGCGGCTGGCACGCAGGAGGATGCAGACGAAGAGTCTCCCACCGCATTATCCGATGAGTATGTCAAACTCTACCCCAATCCGGCGCAGCGTTCGTGCACGGTCTCCTTCCATTTCAACGAGGAGGGCGACCGCACCTTGGTGCTCTGCGATATCCTGGGCCGCCAACTCGCCCGCCAACCGTTGCCCACCGCCTCCGGCACCGTCTCCTTTGACCTCTCTCCCCACGCCAATGGTCTCTACTTCATCGAATGCAGGGAAGCGGAAGGAGTGAAAAAGGTGATGAAAGTAGTTAAGAATTAAAAATAAACAAAAAACCGTATCATCATGAAAAAAATCAATCCTTTCTCTTTGATCCTTGTTCCCTTCTCCTTTCTCCTTGTCTCTCTCTTTTTCCCCCTTTCCGCCCAGTCTTTCCAGTGGAGCAATCATATCGGAAGCACGGACGACACCTATAAAAGGCACGACCAGATCCTTGACGCCTTTGTGGACGGGGAGGACAACAGCTATTTTCTGGTCTATTTCAGCAGCGTCAACAACGTCCGGTTCAACGGCGTCACCGTCAGCCGGGACTTGAACATCAACTACTCCAATCCGTTCCTCGGGCTTTTCAGTTTCGACTGCAACGGGGAGTTGCGGTGGTACCGCACCCTACGCCCGGTCCGCGTGGACTCGATCATGGGAACGGAGTACGTGTACGCGGTGGAAATTCACCATACGGCATCCATGGCTCGGGCGGGCGACAAGATCGTGGTGGCGTTGAATGCGCTGGGAAACGCCCACCAGCTCCGCATCCGCGACCAGGACGGGAACGATACCATTTTCGACCGCAACCTGAGGGGAACCAACGGCGTGAATCTTGACCCCGTCGTCCTGTTCAATTTTTCGGGCGAGGTGCAGTGGGTGAAGATGCCGGAAGTGCTCTTCCCCACCGGGATCCAAAACAAATCTTACCGGCCCATGCAGAACGCCATGACACTGGATGCGGATGACAACATCTGCCGCTTGATATGGAATTACTCCAACTTCACCGAGTCGGACGGGGTGAGCACCCCCTTCCCGCTCGTTGATAGCATAGATTCCTACATCGTAAAGTATGACTTGGCGGGCAACCTGCTGCAAAGCGTCCCTGTCAACCTTTCCGGATACGGATGGGGAGAACCCGTCTTCTTTTGCCACAATCAACAGTTTCACATTTTCGGAAGCGCCGGCGATTATGCCGTAATTAACG
>JAITVP010000109.1 GCA_031285725.1 Bacteroidales bacterium | reverse complement strand
CGGGATTAGGTGAAAGGTCAAGGGTTAAGGTTAACCTTTGGCCTTTTGCTTTGAATAAAGATTTGTAGGTTTGGGAATTTTTTTGTACCTTTGTAGTGTTGTGAAAAATTAGAAGAAAGAATGGATAAACCTACCAAAAAGGAAAAACGAAATGCAAAACTCGCGGATCTGTTCATTGATATGGGAAAATATACAGCCACGGCTGTTTTCATTTCTTCATTAATAGGAGAGTTTCAAAATAAGTGGGTACTTTATGGTGTGAGTTTGGCACTTGTTGCTTTGTTCATAATTTTGGGATTAATGTATTTAAATAAAGATTGATATGGAAGCGTATTTTGTAATTGGCGGATTAGCTATAATGAGTTTAGCAGTAGTGCTTTACACCAATATCGTTGATCGGAAACAGCAACAGACTCTTGCTCATAACTAATGGTGAAAGGTTAATGGTTGGTTTTTTGCTTTTTGGCGTTGTATCAATCCAAGATTACACATCAAATGATGCAGATGTTAAAAAGTGTTAAAACTATGCCCTCTGCAAAGACTTTAAATAAAAATTAGGACTAATCCCATTAATCTCTTTAAAGGCATCGTAAAATGTGCTTCTGGATTTGAAACCGACTTGAATGGCAACCGCCTCAATGGTATACTTTTCGGCACCCTGTTCGGAAAATAGCCGTTGCGCTTCTCGAATGCGATAGCTGTTCAAGAACGACCGGAAATTCTTTTTGGTGGCATTATAAATGATTTGAGAAACATAAGTGCTGTTGGAATGGGTTAATTCCACCAGAGTGCCAAGAGAGAATTTAGTATCACAAACAATGGACGTGTCCTCCATGATGGCCAAAATTTTAGTCCAAAGTTCATCTTGAGTTTTCTCGGCAAGTTTACTCTTCTTATATTTTTTCTGATAAACCTTGCCTAAATCCTCTTGGGCCTCAACCGCTTCAACACTCTTTTCAAACAAAAGTTTATTGACTTTATCCTGTTTTCTTTTTTGAAACAAAATGAACAACAATATGCTACACACCAGAAGGAAAACAATTTGTTGCCAAAAAATGGTGCCATCTTTAATGCGCTTCTCTATCATCAGTTCTGCTATTTGCCGATCTGTCTTCGCTGTTTCATGCATGCGCTGCAATTCGGTAATTTCAATAATTTTCTCACGATTAAATATCGTATCTTTCAAATGCAAATGTCGGTCTAAATACTCAACGGCTAAAGCGTTTTCGCCTTTCTGCTTGGCTATTTGGTATAACGTCAGATAATTATCCATTAACGTACCGAGGATTCTGTATTCGTTGGCAACAGCATTGGATTGTTCAAAGTAAATTATTGCTGAATCTAATTGGTTCATCTCTAAAAAGAGTTTGCCAAGGTTTGACAATGTCATGGCCTTTTCTCTAACACGGTCGTATGACCCAGAACCTTCTAACGCTAAATTGTAATGGATCAAAGCCGAGTCGTATATTCTTCGCTGTTTGTAATACGAACCAAAATTGTTATGTACCGTAGTTGCATTATTTTTGCGAGCTACTTGTGAGGATTGATTAAGAAAGTAGACGGCACTATCTAAATTTCCTCCAACCCCCATTTCGATATATCCTAAATTACTAAACGACACAAAAATAACTCCCGAATCTTGTGCAAAACTTAATGCGTCTAAATAATAAGCCCTCGCCAAATCATATCGGTTGAAACGAAAATAAATATTACCAATCGTTATATAATTTCTGGCCAGCTGCGAACTATCCTCAAATTCTTCGGCAATTTCTATGGCTTTTAATGACTGTTCGTAAGCCAAACGATAATTATCTGCCGAAAACTGAACAATTGCAGAATAGTGATAGGCTTTCCCCATGAGTTGACAAACTTTACTGTTATCAGGATATTGCAAAGCACGTTGAATCAGAAGATCGTAACAAATCTGCGCCTGCTTGTGATGGCCTGCGTAAAAATAGGATGTAGCCGTATCAAAAAGTTGCTCCAAAGACAGTTCTTTATAGTTTGGAAGAATCAAGCCATCCACAGAAGTATCCGGCGAAAATCCCTGCCCTTGAGCCCTAACGGCCACGACAGAAAAAATCAGAATAACTATAAAGACAATTTTTTTAACCATGTTCACCACAAAGATACAAAAAATTTATGAATCGTAATTCTAATTTTTTTCGTATCTTTGCGGAAATTTATCCTATGATGAAAAAATTAGATTGGTATTTGATCCGGAAATTTTTAGGGACATTCGTGTATTCGATGATGTTGATTATTTTGATTGTTATTGTGTTTGATATTTCGGAAAAAATCAGTGATTTTATTGAAAAGAAAGCGCCGTTCAACGCCATCGTTTTTGATTATTATGTGAACTTTATCCCATTTTTTGTGAACATGTTCAGTGCGTTATTCACGTTTATTGCCGTTGTGTTTTTTACCTCGCGCATGGCTGCCAATTCGGAAATTATCGCAATGCTGAGTTCCGGTATCAGTTTCAGGCGGTTGTTGGTGCCCTATTTGATTTGCGCCGTCATCATCGGATTGCTGAACGTGTATTTATCCAATGTTTTGATTCCGAATGTGAACAAGCCTCGCATAGAGTTTGAACACAAATACATCATGAACCCGTATTACAATTCGGCACGAAATATCCATTTTCAGGGCGATACCTCAACGTTTTATTACGTAGAAAGTTTCGATGTACATAGTTTTAGCGGCTATCGCTTTACAATGGAAGACATCTCGCCGGAAAACGGACTTTCGAGCAAACTGATTGCCGAATCTATCCGGTTTGATACCGCACAAAACATTTGGAAACTCTATAATTACCATTCTCGAATCTTAGATTCTGTGGGCGAAAAAATAGAACACGGTTATGAAAAAACTCTTGATTTACCAATTCGTCCCGAAGATTTTTCACGCGATAACTACAATGTTTCCACAATGGATCATCGTGAACTGAAAGCCTTTATCAAACAAGAACGAATGCGAGGATCAAACCAGATTAAAGGCTACGAATATGACGCAATGGTGCGCTTTTCACATCCTTTCTCTGCCTTGATTTTAACCTTAATCGGAGTTGCTATTTCCTCTCGCAAGGTTCGTGGAGGAACAGGATTCCATTTGGCTATGGGATTGTTTGTTGCTTTCACTTTTATCTTATTCCTGCAATTAGCTCGTGTATTCGCAGCACTTGGAAATTTCCCCGTTTGGTTAGCTGCATGGTTGCCCATTATCTTGTTTGGTTGCGTGGCTTTAATTTTATTACGAACGGCTCCTAAATAAAACGTTTATGGCATTTGTTACGTCTGTATTATCGTGGTTTATTCGTCAACGGCTTCATCAAATCGAACTGTTTATGAAATATCCCTGTGATGTGCAGAACGATTGGCTAACCAAACTTCTGAAAGCAGCGGCCAACACCGAATACGGACAATTGTACGATTTCAAATCCATACAATCCGTAAATGATTTTCAACAACGCATCCCGCTTAATACCTACGATACGCTAAAGCCCTATATAGACCGATTGCGCACCGGCGAACAGAACATTCTTTGGCCTTCCGACATCAAATGGTTTGCCAAATCATCGGGTACCACAGCAGGCAAAAGTAAGTTCATCCCCGTAAGTCCCGAATCCTTGAAAGAATGCCACTATCAAGCCGGGAAAGACATGTTTGCCATATATCTCGAAAATCATCCCGATTCTAAAATCTTTGAAGGGTTTAACTTGGCCATGGGAGGCAGTCATCATATTTGTGAAATAAACAGTGAGGCCTATTATGGCGATGTATCCGCTATTCTTATTCAAAACCTGCCTTTTTGGGCAGAGTATTGGCGAACGCCGAATTTAGACATCGCCTTAATGGATAAATGGGAAGAAAAAATCGAAAAAATGGCACATGCCACCATCGAAAAGAATGTAACAGCCATATCCGGAGTTCCCTCTTGGACATTGCTTTTACTTAATCGCATTTTAGAGATTACGAATAAAACCGACATTCACGATGTGTGGCCAAATTTGGAAGTTTTTTTTCATGGCGGCGTTAGTTTCTCGCCCTATCGAAAGCAATTTGAGAATTTGATCCCGTCTT
>JAITVP010000077.1 GCA_031285725.1 Bacteroidales bacterium | reverse complement strand
AGACAGGGATCAGAACGGACAACATCACACCAACGAGTCGATGAGTTCATTGCCTTCGATACAGACGGTGCGTGAGGGGAACCGGTCGATCATCGAGAAATTGTGGGTTGCCATCAGGATCGTGGTGCCCGTTTTGTTGATGTTGTGCATGATCTTGAAAATTTCCTCAGAGGTGATGGGATCCAAGTTTCCCGTGGGCTCATCGGCCAAGATCAGCTCAGGGTTATTGAGCAACGCCCGAGCAATGCACACGCGTTGTTGCTCGCCTCCGGACAGCTGGTGGGGATATTTGAAATCCTTCGTGCCAAGTCCCACCAATTCAAGAACTTCCTTAATTCGGTCATCCATGGCATTTTTGTCTTTCCAGCGAGTCGCATGTAGGACAAACATCAAATTGTCGTACACGGTTTTATCGGAAACCAACTGGTAATCTTGAAAAACAAACCCTAATTTCCTGCGGAGATATGGGATTTGTTTGGGTTTTATCTTCTTCAAATCGTAGCCCACAATCTTCGCTTTCTCGCCGCGGGGGGGGAGATCAGCGATAAACACTTTCAGAATGGAAGACTTGCCACTGCCCGTTTTCCCGATCAAATAGACAAATTCGCCCGGATGGATGGTCAAACTAATTTTGGGAAGAATCAAGATGTTTTTTTGATAGATGTCTATGTCTCTCAAATAGATGATCGGTTCCTGTGATTCCATGTCTGTTATATATCGTTTATACTAAAAAGTGGACTGAAAATGTTAAATATCGATATTGGCATACGTTGCGTTCTGTTCGATGAATTCGCGACGCGGCGGCACCTCATCGCCCATCAACATGGAGAAAACACGATCAGCTTCAGTGGCATTATCGATAGTGACTTGCCGCAGCGTTCGTGACGACGGATCCATCGTCGTGGACCATAATTGGTCTTCATTCATCTCACCCACACCTTTGTAACGTTGAAGATGAGGTTCTTGTCCAACCGGATGTTTCGTTTTCAACTCTTCCACTAATCTAAATCTTTCCGTATCATCCCACACATAATGCTCATCTTTTCCTTTTTTGATGAGGTAGAGTGGCGGTGTGGCGATGTAGACGTGGCCTTGTTCGATCAACTCCTTCATATAGCGGAAGAAAAAAGTAAGAATCAATGTGTCGATGTGGCTGCCATCGACGTCGGCCTCGGTCATGATGACCACCTTGCCGTAGCGTAGTTTTTCGGTATTCAGAGCCTTGCTATCTTCCTCAGTGCCAATGGTCACACCTAACGCCGTGTAGATATTTTTAATCTCCTCGCTCTCGAAAATCTTGTGCTGCATTGCTTTTTCCACGTTCAGGATCTTACCCCGCAACGGCAAGATTGCTTGATACTTGCTGTCTCGTCCTTGCTTCGCCGTTCCGCCTGCGGAGTCCCCCTCGACCAAGAAAAGCTCGCAAATTTCGGAGTTTTTGGACGAACAGTCAGCCAATTTCCCCGGAAGTCCACCGCCGCTGAAGACGCTTTTGCGTTGCACCAACTCACGGGCTTTGCGGGCTGCATGGCGCGCCGTTGCCGCCAATGCCACTTTATTGACAATTTCTCGCGCATCCTTTGGGTTTTCCGCTAGGTAGTAGGTCAACATTTCGCCTACCATTTGGTTTACGATTCCGGATACTTCGTTGTTTCCCAACTTCGTCTTGGTCTGTCCTTCAAACTGAGGTTCAGCTACTTTCACGGAAATGATCGCCGTCAATCCCTCGCGGAAGTCATCGCCCGAAATCTCAATCTTCTGTTTTTCCAACTTGTCGAGCATTTTGCTCTCCTCGGCGTATTTTTTGAGCGTACGGGTCAACGCTTGCCGGAAACCGGTCAAGTGTGTTCCGCCCTCTATTGTGTTGATATTATTGACGTAAGAGTGGATATTTTCGGTAAATGAAGTATTGTATTGCATCACGATCTCTACCGGAACACCGTTTTTTTCACCCTCCATGTAGATCGGCGTGTCCATGATTTTCTCACGCCCGCCATCCAGGTATTTGATGAAATCCTTTAGTCCCTCTTCCGAATAAAAAGATTGTATCTTAGGTTGTTTTTCTTCGTTTATCTCCCGTAAATCAGTGATTTTAAGATTTATTCGTTTATTCAGGAATGCCAACTCTTTCAAGCGGGTCACTAATGTGTCGTAACGGTAAGCGGTGGTGATGAAGATGGAATCATCCGGTAAAAACCAGATTTTCGTTCCCCGGTAATCGGTCGGGCCAACTTCTTTAATCGGATAGAGTGGTTTGCCATATTCGTATTCCTGCATATAATGAATGCCGTTTTTGTAGACATCCGCGCGTAATTTCTTGGCGAGGGCATTCACGCAGGAAACCCCCACGCCGTGGAGACCGCCGGAAACCTTGTAAGAGTCCTTGTTAAATTTCCCACCGGCGTGCAACACGGTGAGCACCACCTCCAACGCCGACTTTTTCTCTTTTTCGTGATAATCCACGGGAATCCCGCGGCCGTTGTCCAACACCGAAATGGAGTTGTCCTCATGTATTGTCACCTCGATATTCGTACAGAAACCAGCCAGTGCCTCATCGATGGAGTTGTCAACCACCTCATATACCAAATGATGCAATCCCCGCTCTCCCACATCACCAATATACATGGCCGGACGTTTCCTAACGGCTTCCAATCCTTCCAGCACTTGGATGTTCTCCGCACTGTATGCGTCATTTTGCACTTTTCCTTTTTCTAAGTCACTCATATTCAATAATATATTTTTTTTAATGTAAGTTACAAATATGCAAAAAAAAGGGATACGAAATATCCCTGTGATTTGTTAAAATTGGAGTGCGATTCAATGAAAAATAAACCGGATGACTATTTCCTCACTTCATTTCTTAACTTCTCCGTCAACAACGGAATAATCTGATTCACATCCCCCACAATCCCCAGATCTGCGTTTTGGAAGATGGGTGCGGTTTTGTCTTTGTTCACTGCAATGATGAAATCGGATTCCTCCATTCCTGCCAAGTGCTGGATTGCACCCGAAATGCCGAAGGCAAAATAGACATCAGGACGGACGGTTTTGCCGGTTTGACCAACTTGGCGGTCGTGGGGAATGATTCCTGCATCAACCATGGCGCGCGAAGAAGAAACTTCCGCCCCTATCTCATCCGCCAACTCTTGCAGCTTTTGGAACCCCTCAGTGCTGCCCACGCCGCGTCCGCCGGATACCAAAATCTTGGCTTCGGTGATGTCGATCATGTTCTTCGCCTCTTTCACGTTCTCCAAGATCTTCACTTTAAACTTGGAAGTATCGAATTTCACGCCGATTTCTTCGATATTCCCTTTACGGTTATCTTCCTTCTCGCCTTTCAACATCACGCCCGGACGTACCGTCGACATTTGCGGACGGTGTTCTTTGCAAAGAATAGTTGCCATCAAATTGCCGCCGAAAGCGGGACGTGTCATCATCAGGTCACGCTCTTCCGAAATCGCCAGTCCTGTGCAGTCGGCGGTCAATCCGGTCTCCACTCGGGCGGAGATGCGCGGTCCCAAATCCCGACCGATTGTCGTCGCTCCAATGAGCACGATGGAGGGATTTTTCTCGTTGATAATCTGAACGATAGCTTGTGTATAAGGCTCGGTGTTGTATTGTGCTAATTCGGGCTCATCCGCACAAAGCACGGTATCTGCACCGTAAGCGATCAACTCCTGCGCTTTGCTTTTGATATTGTGTCCCAGAAACATGGCGCACACTTTCTCCTCGAGTGTCTCTGCCAATTCACGGGCTTTGTTCAACAACTCCAGCCCCACGTTTTGAATAATGCCCTCGCGTTGTTCTATGAAAACATAGATGTCTTTATATTGAGATTTGTCCATTTTTTTAATTTTGAATACGTTAAACGATAAATTTGTCTTTCAGCTTGTTCACTATGATACCCACGGCTTCTTTGGCATCCACTTCGTAGAGTTGCCCTGCCATCTTTCCACCTTTGGTGAACGATTTTGCCACGCGTGTGGGGGAACCTTTTAATCCGAGCTTGTTCTCGTCAACCTTGATGTTGTCGAATCCCCAGATTTCCACTTCCCGTTGGTAAGCGGTCACGATGCCGCTCACGGACATGTAACGGGGATGGTTAGCCGACGCCAACACGGTGACCACGCACGGTGCGTCCACCTCCACTGTCTGGTAGCCCTCTTCCGTGGCTTTCTTGATGGTGAACGTTTTCGGAGCTTTGAATTGCAAGTTTTCCACGTAAGTGACTTGCGGCAGGTCAAGGTGTTCCGCAACTTGCGGTCCCACTTGCGCCGTATCGCCGTCGATGGCTTGACGACCGGTAATAATCAGGTCGTAGTCCAATATTTTCAATGCTCCGGCCAATGCGTTGGAGGTCGCCAACGTGTCTGCGCCGGCGAACTTTCTATCGGTCAGCAGGATGGCACGATCAACACCCATAGCGAACGCTTCTCGCAAAATCTGGTCGGCCTGCGCCGGTCCCATGGTGATGACAGTGATGTGCGCACCGTACTGGTCTTTCAGTTCCAACGCCATTTCCAAACCGCCCTTGTCGTCAGGATTCATAATGCTGGGCACGCCCTCGCGGATCATGGTGCCCGTCTCCGGATTCAATTTTATCTCGGTCGTATCCGGTACTTGTTTAATGCAAACTACTATATTCATTGTGGTCGTTTTTTAAAAGTTAATATTGAGTTGACGAATAGACCAGTTGACGAGTGATACCCGCCAACTGGCCTACTTCAGCAATGTTGCTCCAATCACCATTCGTTGCACTTCGGAAGTACCTTCATAGATCTCGGTGATCTTTGCGTCGCGCATCATGCGTTCCACGGGATATTCGCGTGTATAGCCGTAGCCGCCGTGGAATTGCACGGCCTTGACGGTCACCTCCATGGATGTTTCCGATGCGAACAGTTTTGCCCGAGCCGCATCCACAGAGTACGGGATTCCGCGGTCTTTCTTGAAGGCTGCCACGCGTACCAGCCATCTTGCGGCCTCGATTTTCGTACTTAGATCAGCCAATTGGAATTGCGTATTTTGGAACTGCCCGATCGGTTTCCCAAACTGCTTGCGTTCCTTCACATATTTCACGGTTTCGTCCATGGCGCCTTGCGCAATGCCTAACGCTTGCGCGGCGATCCCGATACGTCCACCGTCCAGGGTTTTCATGGCCACGCCGAAGCCCCCGCCAATTTTACCCAGCAAGTTTTCTTTGGGAATACGGCAGTTTTCGAAGATCAGCTCGCATGTTGCCGAGCCGCGAATCCCCAGTTTCTTCTCTTTTTTCCCAAATGAGAATCCAGGCGTTCCTTTTTCCACGATAAAAGCGGAAATACCTCTGGTCCCCAACGATTTGTCTGTCATTGCCATCACGACGTAAACATCAGCGTAGAAAGCGTTGGTGATGAAAATTTTGGAACCGTTTATCACGTACTCATCGCCGTCCAATGTCGCAGTGGTTTGTTGTGCGGAGGCGTCCGTTCCCGCATTGGGTTCGGTCAATCCGAAAGCACCTAACCACTTGCCAGAACAGAGTTTTGGTAGATACTTCTGTTTTTGATCTTCCGTGCCATGTTCGTAGATCGGTGCCACGCATAACGACGTGTGGGCGGAAACGACCACCCCAGTGGTGCCGCACATGCGGGAAAGTTCTTCCACCGCCATGGAGTAAAGAATATTATCACCACCTGCTCCGCCGTATTTTGTCGGAAACGGGATGCCCATGATACCTAATTTGGCCATTTTTCTGACCGTCTCTTCGGGAAAGCGTTCGTCCTCGTCCACTTCCGCTGCCAGGGGTTTTACTTCCTTCTCTGCAAACTCTCTGATCATTTGCAGGAACAGTGTTTGCTCTTTTGTTAACGTGAAATCCATATACTATGTGTTTTATTGAATATTATTCAGCTTTCCATTCCAAAACAACACATAGTCTTTTAAATCAATCGGGGGCAAAGATAATAAAAAAAAAGAAAGGGCTCGAAGGAGGAAAGTGCGAAGTGGAAAAAAGAGAAAAGCTGTAAGCAGCGAGTGAGAAAGAAAAGTATTCGCATGCGACTCAGATACGGCAAATTCTCAAAAAAAAAGCGTATTATTGCACAACATAAACAAAGTCAAGACACAACACCTAATAATATGAACAATAAGATAATACCAATTTCCGAAGCCGTGGCTTTCGTGAAGGATGGGATGACGTTGATGATCGGCGGATTCCTTTCTACGGGTTCTCCCCACAAATTGATTGACGCATTGATGCAAAGCGGCGTGAAAGATTTGACGATCATCGCAAACGATACCGGTTTCCCGGATAAGGGCTTAGGGAAACTTGTTGTGAACAAACAGGTTAAAAAAGTAATTGTTTCCCATATCGGCACTAATCCTGCCACCATTGAGCAACTCAATAGTAAAGAATTGGAAGTTGAATTTGTACCCCAAGGCTCCTTGGCGGAACGGGTTCGTTGCGGCGGCGGCGGTTTGGGCGGTGTGCTGACTCCCACCGGTCTCGGCACTGTTGTGGAAGAGGGAAAGCAGAAAATCACCGTGGATGGCAAAGAGTATTTGTTGGAGACGGCGTTACGTGCGGACATAGCCCTTGTGGGCGCCAGTGTGGCCGACAAATCGGGCAATCTTTTCCACAAGGGAACCACTCAGAATTTCAACCCGTTGATCGCCACGGCGGCAGACCTGGTGATTGCCGAGGTGGAAGAACTCGTTGAAATCGGCGATATTCCGATGGAGAATGTGCATACGCCGGCGCTGTTTGTTGATTATATGGTACGGTAAAAAATAAAACATATAAAGAATATGAATGCAAAATCAATGATTCGATTGAGAATGAGTTCTCACGATGCGCATTATGGCGGGAATCTGGTAGATGGTGCCAAAATGCTGCAACTGTTTGGGGATGTGGCTACTGAACTTTTAATTATTAACGATGGCGACGAAGGGCTTTTCGCCGCTTACGACAACGTGGAATTTCTGGCGCCCGTCTATGCCGGCGACTATATCGAGGCGGTGGGCGAAATCGTGAAAGTGGGGAACTCTTCCCGCAAGATGGTCTTCGAAGCTCGCAAGGTGATTGTGCCTCGTCTTGATATCTCCGACTCTGCGGCCGATTTTTTGGCGGAACCTGTTGTGGTATGTCGTGCCAGCGGAACTTGCGTTGTTCCCGTGAAATGTCAAAGAAATAACAAATAAAAAGTTCATACTATGGAAAAATTGATCATCACCGCGGCTATCTCCGGCGCAGAAGTAACCAAAGAGATGAATCCTGCTGTGCCTTACACTAAGGAAGAGTTTGTTCGTGAAGCGAAATCTGCCTGCGATGCGGGTGCCAGCATCATTCACCTGCACGTTCGTCTTGATGACGGGACACCCACGCAAGACAAAGCCCGTTTTAAAGAGATCATGGATGCCATTTATACGGTGTGTCCGGATGTGATCATTCAACCCTCTACCGGGGGCGCCGTGGGCATGAGCAACGATGAGCGTCTGCAACCCACGGAACTCAACCCCGAAATGGCAACCCTTGATTGCGGAACGCTCAATTTCGGTGGTGACGAGATTTTCGAGAACACGGAAAATACCATCAAATATTTTGGACAGCGGATGATTGAGCGTGGTATCAAACCCGAACTTGAAGTTTTTGATAAGAGTATGATTGACATGGCATTACGTCTTCATAAAAAGGGATATATCAAATCTCCAATGCACTTTGATTTCGTGATGGGCGTGAACGGCGGCATTGCGGGTGAATTGCGCGATTTTGTTTTTCTCCGTGGCAGTATTCCTGCTGATGCAACCTATACTGTGGCCGGTATAGGACGTTTCGAGTTTCCATTGGCCGTGGTAGCGATCATCGACGGTGGTCACGTGCGCATGGGATTTGAAGATAACGTTTACCTCTCCAAAGGCGTGTTGGCGAAATCCAATGGCGAATTGGTGGGGAAAGTGGTGCGGCTGGCCAAAGAATTGGGCCGTGAGATTGCCACTCCGGCGGAAACGAGGAAAATACTGGGAATTAATTGAGGGAAGAATTGAGAAAAAAACCGTATTTTCGCTCCCACTAAAAAAGAAAAGTAAATATCTTATAAACAACATAATAACAAAAAATAGAGTTATGGCATTTAAAGGAACATTAGTAATTGACACTGAAAAGTGCAAAGGGTGTGCGGTTTGCATCGAAGGCTGTCCGCAGAAAGTTATCGCCCTGTCGAAAAACGTGAACGGAAAGGGGTATAACTACCTTGAAATGATTAACGAGGACGCCTGTATCGGCTGTGCAAACTGTGCGATCCTGTGTCCTGACGGCGTGATCGAAGTGTACCGCGTGAAGGTATAGCGGTATTTTTTATTATCCACACATTAAATTAATAACGAAAAAGTAACTATATGAAAGAGTTAAAGTTAATGAAGGGTAACGAGGCTATTGCGGAAGGTGCGATCCGTTGCGGCGTGGATGGCTATTTTGGTTATCCGATTACCCCACAATCCGAAGTGTTAGAACACCTGATGGCGGAAAAACCGTACGAGAAAACCGGCATGGTGGTGCTGCAAGCTGAAAGTGAAGTGGCGTCCATCAACATGGTATATGGTGGTGCGGCTCTTGGAAAAAAAGTGATGACCTCTTCTTCCAGCCCCGGTGTGAGCTTGATGCAAGAAGGTATCTCCTATATGGCCGGTGCGGAACTGCCCGGATTGGTGGTGAACGTGGTGCGGGGCGGCCCCGGATTGGGTACCATTCAGCCATCGCAAGCCGATTATTTCCAGACTGTTAAGGGTGGTGGACATGGCGACTACCGCTTGATCACCTTGGCGCCCGCTTTCGTACAGGAGATGTACGATTTCGTGGAGCTGGCGTTTGAACTGTCGTTCAAATACCGCAACCCCGCCATGATGCTGTCCGATGGTATCATCGGACAGGTGATGGAAAAAGTGGAAGTAGGCGATTATCAACCTCGCTGGACTAACGAGTATATCCGGAAAAATTGCCCGTGGGCGTTGACTGGAAAAACTTCTGATAGACCGCATAATATTGTGACTTCCTTGGAGTTGGAAGCGGCACGTCAAGAAAGAGTGAACCTTCGTCTGCAAGAGAAATACAGGAAAATCGAAGAGACTGAAGTCCGTTTTGAGAAAACGATGTGCGATGACGCTGAATATCTGATCGTGGCGTACGGCTCGTCCGCGCGGATCAGCCAGAAAGCAATCGAATTGGCACGCGAGCAAGGTATTAAAGTGGGACTTTTCCGTCCGATCACCTTGTGGCCTTTCCCAAGCAAAGCAATCCATGCGATGAGCAAACAGTTGAAAGGTATCCTTTTTGTGGAGATGAGTGCGGGACAAATGGTGGAAGACGTGAAACTGGCGGTGGGCTGCAATATTCCTGTTGAGCATTACGGCCGTTTTGGCGGAATCATCCCGTCACCGAGCGAAGTTGTGGCAGCGTTAAAAGAAAAATTAGTTAAATAAGCGGAAATCATCTACTTATATATCGATAAAAAATAAAAGTATGAAAAGAGAAGATATTATCAAACCCGAAAATTTAGTATACAGACGCACCCCGGTGTTGACCGATAATGTGATGCATTATTGTCCGGGTTGCGGTCATGGACTTATCCACCGGTTGATTGCGGAAGTGATCGAGGAGATGGAGATTCAAGACAATACCTTGGCGGTGGCTCCGGTGGGCTGCTCCGTGTTGGCTTACAACTATTTCGATGTGGATTGTGTGGAAGCGGCTCATGGCAGAGCGCCCGCATTGGCAACCGCTATGAAAAGGTTACGCCCCGATCAATTCGTATTCACCTACCAAGGCGATGGCGATTTGGCGGCGATCGGAACGGCGGAAACCATTCACGCCTGCAACCGCGGCGAAAACATCGTAATGATTTTCGTGAACAACGGAATCTACGGGATGACCGGTGGTCAAATGGCTCCGACTACCCTCGAAGGGATGAAAACCTCGACCAGTCCCTACGGGCGGGAAACCGACTTGATGGGTAATCCGTTGAGAATAACCGAATTATTGGCGCAATTACCGGGAACGTATTATGTGACTCGTCAAGCGGTTTACACGCCGGCGTTGGTGCGCAAATGCAAGAAAGCGATCCGCACCGCATTCGAGAATCAAAAGTTAAACAAGGGAACCAGTTTCATCGAAGTCGTTTCAAACTGTAACTCGGGTTGGAAACTTACCCCGGTGAAATCCAACGAGTGGCTGGAAGAGAACATGTTACCGAAATATCCATTGGGAGACATAAAAGTTCCTGAAAAATAATGAATAACCTTTAAAATTAACAATTATGACAGAAGAGATCATTATAGCCGGATTTGGCGGCCAAGGCGTACTTTCAATGGGTAAAATTTTGGCGTATTCCGGAGTTATGCAAAGCAAAGAAGTGAGTTGGATGCCTTCCTACGGTCCCGAAATGCGGGGCGGAACTTCCAACGTGACCGTGATCATCAGCGACGACCGGATCAGTTCCCCGACGCTGAATGAGTACGACACGGCCATCATCCTCAACCAGCAGT
>JAITVP010000048.1 GCA_031285725.1 Bacteroidales bacterium | reverse complement strand
ATTCTTCTCCGCACCTATCAGTACCGCCTTGGTAAACAATCCATTAAGATATGTTTCCGGACGATGCGCTCCGATGCTGATGTAGGAAAACAAGAAATCCTCGCTGATATCGGTATCGTAAATAAATGGATCCATCAACGTCAATGCGAAGATATAATCGTGGTTTTTAACAAAATAAGAGGCCAATTTGTATGCGTTTTGCCAAGACGTCAACTTCTGATTGGTGATGCTCTTCACTTTGGCATACGTGCTGGTCAACAAGGTGGAACTTTCCACCGTAATGGGTTGTGCGGTCAGATAGTTGATGATCTTAAATTGCAGTTCCAGATTGAGACTGTTGATCATCTCTTTAAGCAACGTGTTCATTGTATAGAGCCTGTCCACAGCGGCTTGCATCTTGGTGATGTCCGCATTGGAGGTGAATGAAGTTTGATAAACATCCACTACATTGATGTTAAACATGGCGGCTTGGTTCGTATTGTCCAACGCATACACTTTCTTCATGTCATAAGCGATCTTGTCACTCAATTTGGCTGCCACGAAATATTGCATATACAGTTTGTTGATGAGCAACGGTTGATGTTTCTTATCCTCTGGAATTAACAATGTATTAGCCGCTTCGTTACCATATTTTTTCGCTTCCACCTGTTTGATGATATACTTTTGCACCGACATCGCCAGAGGCAGATTTTGCGCCTCAAGTGCCTTGTTAAATTTGTATACAGCGAAATCTTGTTCGTTATTGCCTGACACATCATACGTTATGTTGATCGTCACTTCCATGAAACGGTGTCTCGCCAAATATTCTTCAAGACCTTTGGCTATTTTGTTGCCATTGGCTTTCAATTGCTTAACCGCTTCCGCTTCTTCTTCCAAGGCCAAGTAATAGTACTCTTCGCTGTAAACGACATCCTTTTTGAACTCTTCCCAACTGTAATCATACATGATGGCGGGTTTGACATTGCCATATTGCGCAGACAACAATTTGGCCAAGGAGTTCGCCCGTTTCTGTTGCGTGGCGGCTTGCGTGGCATCGCCCTTGTGGTTCAACGAACTATGCGCCACAATGGTGATAGCGGTCACAGTGTGAGCGGGAAGATCAAGTCGTTGAAGAATCGTGTCGTAATCGCTGATCTTGAAGTCGGTTTTGTTGAGCGCAAACGGAATGCGGAACGTAACCACATCCTCTTCGCCCATCGGCACCCAATCGCCGGCGCTCTTGATCGTGGTTTCATCTTTATAAAAGTTGATTTTCTCCTGATAATCGGCGTTTTTCACCTCAATATTTTTTTTGATGACCGTGCGGCAAACATACTTTCCCTCTTTAAGCACTAAGATGTTGACATCATAATCCGCACCCGGATTGATCGTTTCGGGAATGGCCCCCAGATTGGCGAGCAGTTTCCCCGATTTTTTATCCGCCACCTCATTGAGTTCCATGAGTTGTAGGTAAGTTATTGATTTGGTAATTATTCCGCGGTTCGGACGATCGTTATCCACGGTGATGCCACTGCAATCATATTGCGACAGTTGCACGAAATCCAGCACGATAGCATCGCCCTCTTTCCCGATCAGTTTGCGCAGGTTTTTATAGTCATCGCAGGCGAAGATAATCTCATCGTTTTTAACAGAAATAAACTCCGAAAGCTGCTCTAAAGCAATATCTTCACTACACTTTTGGCACATCTTCATATCGCCGAATACAATGCTACGGCTTTTGGAAAACGGAAGATCCTTTTCCAGTAGTGTGGGGTTGTAGGGCATGAAAATCAAATCGTTACCCAAGACAAAAGAGGCGTACATCGACTTCATCATGGCATCTGTCTCGAAACCAAAACCTACATGCGTGTACTCTTTGCTCAGCAGCACAACCGCCTGTTTCGTATTTTTGAGTATCGGGCGGATCAGTTCCAAGGCCAGGTCGTAATAACTGTAATCCAACGCACCCAAATAAGCTTTCGCCTTCGTCACGAGTTCCACACCCTGTTGTGATAAGCCGTATTTTTTCAGTCTGAAGTTGAGCGTTTTATACGGTGCCGCATTAATTTCCGTCTTCTCATCCTTGGATGCCTGGTAGTTCGCTTGGAACTGCGCCGTGGAATCAAGCGTGAGGTCGTGTTTCAACTTGGGAGCGAAAGAATATTCCATGCGCGCCAAGTTGAGGATATCAATCATGCAGTTATACAACGTGGTCGTGTTGTAATTCCCCGGATTGAAATTTCGGGTGTACTCCTGGTTTTTCTTTAGCTCTTCCGGATTGAAATTCGCATACGGATTTTCCGTCTGGGCAAAAGATAAAATGTTTATAAACAACAGGATAAATACCGCTAAGAAGATAGATTTTTTTCCCATAATACTAATTTTATATTTATAAAAAATGCCAAGCAATAATAAGATTTTTTTTTGACAAAATCCATGGTCATAAAAAAAAGCAGGAGAGAGAATTTGGGAATGCAGAAATTGGGAGTTCTTGCATTTATAAATTTCTAATTTTCCATAGCACCCTCTATCCTCCAAACGATCTTCTCTACCTCCTCCTTTTCCGAGAGCGGAAACGTGAGATGGCGTTCCAAGATAGCTTGAATGATTTTCTGTTGGTTTTCGTTGGCGGTGTAGATTTTGTAGATGTCCGGGGCTACTTCCTCGAACATGGTGTTGTTTTCGAAATGATAGGATTTCGTGGAAAGATGGTAGAGACCGTTTTCTTGCCGAACTTGGATTTCGATCCGACCCGGGATGAAAAGCACGGGGTGGCACAGTTCATCGTCGCTGAAAATATTCGGATGGTTAATCATGTTGTGAGCTACTGCGTGGATGTTTTTCCTCGTATGTTGCGGCAATCGGCTCAGTTCGGCGATCATTCCGCGATCATGAACAGCCAAGTGGTGGCTGTCGATCTTCACCAGATCTTTCCCTTGGATCTTCCGGGCTTTACTCCACCCTTTCTCGGTTTTGTTTTGAACGACCACCTGCAAATTCAGCCGTTCTTTGTGGAAAATATAACTGATTTTAACTTGATTTTCCCTGATGTTTTTCGTTTTCGCCAAGAGTGATTCCAATAATTTGAAATTTTTCTTCCAAAACTCTTCTTGTTTAACAAACGAAAGGATCGGATCGGTTTGCAAATCAACACGAAGTGTGCGATACAATTCCTCTCCACGCGGATGGCCGGTGAGTTGTCGAAGGGCGTAAGCCGCTTCCAACGCCAGGGGCTGGTAACCGGCGCTGTAGACACCGATGATCATATTTATAAATGGTGAAATGTCGTCCTTACGGAGCTTGTTCTCTGTTAAATAGCTGACAATAATGTAAATGATCCGGTCGATGGGATCACCTTTTTGACACTCTTCTTCCAGTTCTTGCAGACTTTGTCGAAACGAATCCTGTTCATTAAAAAAATGGGCGATGACCGGTTTCCACAATTTGTTTTGCAGCTGTTTCGTCTCGATCACCGGCTTGCGCATAACCTCGAAACAGGAAGCGATCTCCTCGGAATGCAGTGTGTAAAGCGTAATAAAATACCACATTCCGTAAAGCGGATGTTGCGGGAAGCTGCTTTTCTTTTCCACTTGTAATCCTTTAGTGAAATAGTCCAACGCTTTTTCATTTTTTCCGCCATACAGAGCGATTAACGCCCGGTTAAAAAGTTTTTCACTCTCCCGTTGTGTATTTTTCTCGTTGTATTTTTCCGGATGATACGAAAAAAGTGGACTCTCTTCATCGAAAGCATATAGCCGTTTTCGATCTTTTACCGCACATAAAGATTTAATTTTAACGAAATAGTCTCTGTTTTCTGAGACGGGATAGAGATTCGTGACATGTTGTTTGTAATGATAATCCAAACAAGCGTTGACAATGGCGATATCTATTTCCCTGACGTGGTCGGCATAATCTTCACATTCGACAAGCTTGCTGTAAAAATCGATCATGTCGGCAGATGGGTGGGGAAGCAGCCGTTGTTCGAGATCGTGGTAAGCGGTTTTGTCGAAAAGTAACGTGAAAAGTATATTGCGTTTCAGGGCAGCCTTCCGGTTTTGTGAAGGTTGCGAAACATCCTCCTCTTCGATGCGTTGTATTTCTTGAAAACTCTTTTTCAATTTTTTCAACGACGGCAGGGTCTGCAGCAGCAGTCCGTCACCGGCTAAGTATTCGTTTCCCCACAAATCGGTGCTGGCGATCAACTTCTCTTCCCCCGCCTTACGCAAAATCCGGTCGATCAAATCAAGCGAGTAACTTTTTAGATTCGGGAAAAAGGCGCGCAATGACTCCACTGATATTTCATATGCTTTAAGTGCCACATGATACAAAACTTGCAATTCTTCTTCAGTCCATTTCCAATCGGTGCTTTTTTCTCTGTTCATGCGGATTAATTTACGAGGAAAATGTTGGCGAAATATCCTACCACAGTAAATCGGACAAACCGTCCAACCAGCATCATGAGAAAGACCGGCACAGGTTTGAACCGGAGGAAGCCGAGCGACAACCCGATGAGGTCGCCAACCAAGGGCAGCCAAGTAAATCCAGCTGCAATGATCGCCACTTTCTTAATCTTATGCTGGAACTTATCAATATCTTCCTTGCTTTTCTTGAAAAACTTCTCAACCCACTCCCATTTTCCTATATAACCCAGTCCATACGTGGTAATTCCGCCCAAGAAATTACCAACAGTGGCTACAATGATGCAAGTCCACAAATCGTATTTCAATACGATCAATCCGCCCATCACCACATCGGGACTGATCGGCACGATCGTCGCCGCCAAAAAAGAGATGATGAATAACCCCAAATACCCTAACTTGATAAGACTTTCCATGTTTCTTTTCGCACCTTACACCCTTTTTCCCTTCAAAAACATTTTCTCCACCTTATTACTTCCATAGGCATACGGCATGAACTCAATGGTGGAGATGGATTTAGTGATGAAGAAGTTGGCAAGTTTACCTTTGGCAATGGTGCCAACGATGTCGCTCACGCCCATGGCGTAGGCGGTGTTGAGCGTGGTGGCGTTGATAGCTTCTTCAGGAAGAAGGCGGTATTTGATGCAGGCCATCGAAAGGATGAACTGCATATTACCGGAAGGTGAGGAGCCTGGGTTGAAATCAGAAGCCATAGCGACGGGCAAGCCAGCCTCAATCATCTTCCGGGCGGGTGCATAGACCATCTCCAAGAAAAATGCGGCACCAGGCAAAATGGTCGGCATGGTCTCCGAACCAAGCAGCGCGTCGATTTCGGCATCATCCGTAAACTCCAAATGGTCAACGGATAAGGCGTTATATTTGACCCCCACTTGAATGCCGCCCGAATAGTCCAATTCGTTGGCATGGATTTTGGGACGCAGGCCATATTTCATCCCTTGCATCAAAATGCGCTCGGTCTCCTCTTCGGTAAAAAACCCCTTGTCGCAAAAAACATCCACATAGTCGGCGAGTTCTTCGGCAGCCACCATGGGGATCATCTCGTTGATCACCAGATCCACAAATTCGGCTTGCTTTCCTTTGTAGTCAAGGGGCACGGCATGCGCACCCAGAAACGTGGATCGGATGGCGAGTGGCGAGTTCTCTTTCAGCCGGCGAATGACACGCAGCATTTTCAGCTCGTCATCGGTAGTTAGCCCATAGCCGCTTTTGATCTCCACGGCACCGGTGCCCAGCGAGGCGATCTCTTCTAAGCGTTGCCACGCCGCATCGTAAAGCTCTTCTTCGCTAGCCTGGTGAAGCAGTTTGGTGGAGTTAAGAATACCGCCGCCTCGTTTCGCAATTTCCTCATAACTAATACCTTTAATCTTGTCAACGTACTCAATCTCGCGACTGCCAGCATAGACGAGATGGGTGTGCGAATCGCAAAAAGCGGGAAGCACCATCTTGCCAGTGGCATCAATCTCTTCGATCGGTTCATTGATTGATTGTAGCACTTCAGGAACAAAATCCGACATTTTACCAAAACCGAAAATAAATTCCCCTTGGGTCAATAAATACGCATTTTCGATAGAATACAGGGTCTGCATCTCTTTTCCCGCTCTTAGGGGCACGGGAGATTCCTCCACCTGTACTAAACGTTTAATGTTTTTTATGAATAAAGCCATGTTCCAATAATTTGATGGGCGGCAAAAATACAATGAATATGTGTACATTTGCGCCCAATTTATGAAAAATGAAATTAACATATCACAAATCAATCTTTTTATAATGAAAAAATTAACATTCCTCTCCTTGCTAATTTTTACAATCTCCCCGTTTCTATTGATGTCACAAACGATCAATAGGCAGAAAATCGCAGAATATGCGGCGACTGCGTTTTCACAGCGCAACCATTCTCCGTCCAAGAACCAGTTTTCCGTTAAAACCATTGATTATCTGATCGAAAACGGCGACACGTTGATGGGGATCGTGAATTTTTCCCCGAAAGGATTCATCATCATGGGAATGAATGAAAAGACTACACCAATTTGGGCTTATTCCACGGAAAACAATTTCATCGTGGAAGAGGCGCCAGACGGAGCGTTCACGCTCATTGACGCCTATAAAGGTATTATCTTGGCAGACATCGCCAAGGAAACCGCGGAGCAAAAGACGGTGCAGGCTTGGGAGCAAATCACGATGAAG
Organism: Bacteroidales bacterium; assembly: GCA_031285725.1. Taxonomy (GTDB): domain Bacteria; phylum Bacteroidota; class Bacteroidia; order Bacteroidales; family WCHB1-69; genus JAGVVH01. The sequence goes on along the minus strand of JAITVP010000048.1, from coordinate 10,644 downwards.
ACGAGAAGCACGAAAGACAACACGCCAATCGTTGGACCTCTGATTACGGCGACTTGGAATCAAGACAAGTATTACAATCAACTTTCCCCCATGGATTCCGATTCCCCGACGGGCTATGATGGCCGGGTTCCGAATGGTTGCGTGGCACTGGCCATGGCGATGATCATGTATTATTACCGTTATCCGGAGACTGGCACGGGTTCCCATACTAACCACACCGGTTACGGCAACTTCACGGTGAATTTCGCACAACAGACCTACAACTACAATGCCATGCAAGACCAACTCAGCGGCTATAACAACGAAGTGGCGAAACTCATCTTTCATTGCGCTACCAGCGTGGACATGGATTACGCTCCCGACGGTTCCGGTGCGCAAAGCCATGATGCGGCGAACGCTTTCAAAGACTATTTCAAATATTCATCCTCGCTTTCATACAAGAACAAAAGAGATTATTCCGACAAAGAATGGAACACCCTATTGATCAACAATTTAAATCAAGGAAGACCTTTGTATTATTCGGGTTATAGTGAAAGCGGAGGCCATGCTTTCGTATGTGACGGCTACAATAATGACACGCTTTTCCACTTCAATTTTGGCTGGGGCGGCGCTGGAAACGGCTATTATACAGTGACCGACACCTCGACATCAACGGGAGGATATTCCGGTTGGCAATCCGCCATTTTCAACCTCTATCCGGACAACAATTACCCCAACTATTGCAACGGCACCACGGTGGTCACCGCCTCTTCCGGTACATTGGAAGACGGCAGCAATAATGAGTCATACGCTAACAACAGTCACTGCACCTATATTATCGCTCCACCCAAAGCCTCCGTTTTCAACATCACCGTGGATCAGCTGAAGACGGAAGCTAATAACGACAAACTTGTGTTCTGGAAAGGAAATCCGGCAAACAACCAGTTGCACAGAACCCTATCCGGCAATGAGAAAAACCTGTCGTTCACCGTTCAAACGGACACGCTATACATCACGTTTGAAACCAATAGCGACACGACCGATGAAGGATGGCGCATCTCTTACACCGTGGATCGTAACGTGGACGCATGCAACGGCTACTCGGTGATCACCAACCACAGCGGTATCCAATCGGACGGCAGTGAAAACGGGGGCAATTACGCACCGCAAAGCGAATGTACCTGGTTGATTCGACCCAGCACCACGACCGGCGTCACATACAACGGTATCACTTTCACTTTCAATTATTTCGATCTCTCTCCGGAAGACCAGCTCATTTTCTACAATGCGGAAGGTGTTGCGGAAATAGTGAACATTTTCAACGGCTCCGCCCCCCCTCCAACCACCATCACATATCCATACACTAAAATGAGAGTCGATTTCAAAAGCGACAATTATCTGGAAAAGGCTGGTTTCGAATTTCAGTGGGCAACAACCTTGGATGGCACTTCTATCGCATCTATTGAAAAAGGGAAGATCGAACTTTACCCCAATCCGGCATCCAACTATGTCACAATCGTTTTAGGCGACAATCAATCCGGCGCGCAATTGGCCGTGATGGACATTACCGGAAAGACGATTTTCTCCGACCTCATCCCCGCCGGTGAATTGCAATATCAACTCAACACCTCCGATATCCCCTCCGGAATGTACATTGTCAAAATGACAAACAGCAAATCAGTGATGACAGGAAAGCTAATCATCGAAAAATAACGAAAAATTGATTCTCAATTTTTCATTCAATGTTTGTTCTCTCCACAATATATAATGGTCTATCCAACACATTCTTGTTGATCCGGCTAATATATTCCCCGATAATTCCGACGGAAAGCAGTTGGATGCCTCCGATAAACATGGAGCTGATGATGAGCGATGTCCAACCTGTTATGGTTTGACGCAAGATGAAATGGGAGAAAATGGCATATAAAATGATCAAAAAAGAGACGACTGAGATGAAAAAGCCTGTTTTTGTCACGAAACTCAGCGGCTTATCTGAAAAGCTGGTGATCCCGTCCAATGCCAATTTCATCATTTTGGAAAAAGGATAATTGGTCTTTCCGTGTACCCGCTCTTGCCGTTCGAAAAAGACGGCGGTCTGCCGGAAACCGATCCATGCGATTTGTCCCCGCAGGAATTTGTTCTGTTCGGGCATCTGTTTCAAACATTCAATCACTTTTCGATCAATCAACCGGAAATCACCGGTATCAACAGGAATGTTAATATGGGTCATTTCTTTCAGTATGCGATAGAAATACTTCGCGGTAACTTTCTTAAACCAACTTTCTCCGTTTCTCTTTTCCCGTTGAGCATAAACCACTTCGTAGCCTTCTTTATATTTTGCATACAATTCCGGTATCAATTCGGGCGGATCTTGAAGATCGCCGTCAATGACAACCGCAGCATTGCCCTTCGAGTAATCCAATCCCGCCGTCACAGCTGTCTGGTGACCAAAATTCCGACTAAAATTGATGTAAAATACCTTGTCATCTTTTTCCGCAATCCGCATCAATTCAAGAAGCGAGGTGTCTTTGCTCCCGTCATTCACGAAAATCAACTCATAATCTGAAGAAATGACCTCCGCCGATTTTTTAAGACGTTCGTATAGGATCGGAATGTTTTTTTCTTCATTGTAAACCGGGATGATAATGGAAAGATCTTTTTTCATGTAGAGTTTTATGTTTTTTCTTGAAGTTCACGTCATATAGGTCCAAAAACAGTATAATTATCAATAAAAGATAGAGGCAAGCAATAAACCATGGCGTGAATACAAGGGTGCCGTAATTACCCCATTGGAAAAATTGCAAAACGTCTTCCATGTTTAAAAAGCAGGCTACCGAACCCAAAACGAAAACAAAAGGCCTATTATATAGTAGTGCGTATAAAGCTAAAAATATCAACGCCGGATGGAAATACCGCTCGTGCATCTGAGTGTTAAAAAAGAAAAACAACAACGGTATGAGCGCGCACGAAATGATCGTCTTTCTAAAAGAATACGCAATATTCGCTTTTTTTAATATCTGCTGAAACAAAGGTTTAACAAAATGGAGCAGCGCAAAGAAACTGGTGACAAAAAATAAAGCTAATCCCCAGTTTTTGTATGTAATTCCCCAAAATTTGTTATTATCAAAAGTTTCCATTGGAACTTTAATGAAAAAGTACCACATATTATAAGCGGCCATCGAAACCTTGGGATATTTGCCCACAGAACCAGTAATAACGTTCCATAGTTTTGGGAAATCTCCCGCATAAATGAAAGGCAGGAATATCAAGAATTGTATCAACGCTATTCCTAAAAAAGAAAAAACTGTTTTTTTCAACTGAGATTTATCCCATATAAGCGGCAAAAGCAACAAAAACAAGATGGGGGAGAAAATAATAGCTTGAAGCTTCATATTCAAAGCCAACAAGAAAAACAGCAACGAGAGGAAAATCCTTTTATTCCAAGCAAAAATGACAGCGCCAAAAATGAAAAACGTCATGATTCCATCTACTTGTCCCCAAATCATGCCGTTTAGGAGAACCGCAATATTTAAAAAATAAAACAGAGAGAATAGCATCGCCTTATACGTGTCCTTGTATTTTTTTTCCAATATTTTGAACAAAAACAGCGTGGTTCCAAATTCAAAAAGAATGGAGACGGTTTTCAGCGCATGGATATTGGCTTCAATGGCTTCGACACTTCCTTGGATTTTCCCGAAAAAGAATAAAACATAGTGAAATAAAGGCAGATAATCTGTCCAGGACTTATAGATATTGGAGAATCCTTCCATGAAACCATACTTGGCCCATTCCGCCCAACAATCCATATCAAAACTATGCCCGTTTCTGGTTTTAAGAAAAAGGATCAACATCACGAAAGGGGAGTACAAAAGCAATATTTTACCCCAATAAAGCCATCTATTTTTTTCCGATAATTTTATATATCTTGACATTATCATATTCATCCACGACATTGTAATCGTGTTCTAATTCTATACTTTGCTTCACTTCGTCCTGCGAAGCCAGAACAATTTCGCCTATTTTCACCTCCTTTTTATTCCTCAACGAGATGTTTTTCCCCTTGTCTTGCAATACATCCACATAAAACAAAATGTGAGCCGGATGATCGGTATATAATACGATAAAATCATCCATGTCTCTTTTCCCCCTAACAATTTCCCTCAGATAATGACTTGTTTTGTAAAATTCAACGTCATACGGATATTCTTTGAACTTATGCGTCCGGTCAATGGTTTGTCTATACGGCGTTAGGAAGATCAAGAAAATGAAAACACCGGAAATGATATTACACTTCAAATAATGGAAAATTCTTTTATTATCCTTCAAAAAAGAGAAAATAAAATGGAGAAACACCGCAATCAAAATGGCGAGAAATGGAAATAATGGAACATCATACCAAAAAAGTTTGGTTTGTGCCGAAGATATGACAATAAAAAAAGTGATCGCCGCAATGAATGAAAATAAGGTTACATTTTTGATTCTCTCATCTTTGCTAAAAATCCCCACTGCGATCCCGCAAGGAATAAAAATCATCCAATAGGGCAGTCTTGTGCTAATAAGATTATTGTAATAAAACCAAAAACCATGTTTATGAGATTCAATGGTATCGAAAAACCGACCGCCAAATTCGTTTATCGCCACTGCGTCCATATATCCGGGGTTGTAGATTTCTCTGAGAAAATAATAGCCTACCGCTAAAAACAATGTAACGGAGAGACCTACGTAAAAATGTTTGTTTTTTAAGATTTCCAACATCTTTCTTCGGAGTAATGTGTAGATGAAAAAAGCGGGAAGAATCATCAGTGCGGTTGCGCTTTTTGTTAAAAAGCCTAATAACAAGAAGAGAAAAAACAGGTATAAGTATTTATTTTTCGATGTTTCGATAAATAGGAAAAACAAAAGGGCGCTTAGAGTCAAGAAGAGGGTGAGCAAAGCGTCGTAATCTCCGGTTCGCGACGAGTGGATATCCACAAATCCAGCCGAAGTGATCAACACCAAATTACAAATAAATCCGAACCAGAAATTTTTCAGATAACGGACAGAAAACAGCAACAAACAGACACAGGTGAACAAGGCGGCCAAGGCAGAGGGCATCCGGACGGAAAGCTCGCTGATTCCCATTAATTTCATAAAAAAAACCTGAAGCCATATCATTAACGGCGGTTTCGTGTTCCACAAGTCCGGGCTTCCTTCATACGTGGGAACCAGCCAATTTCCGTTATGATACATTTCATATGCGTTAATTGCCAATCTCGACTCATCCCAGATCCGGATTGGCAACGTACCCAGATGTTGAAAAACAGGTATCGAAATTAAAAAAAACAGGAGCAGGTATTTCCAATATTCTTCCAAGAATTTCTTAGCAGACATCTTTATCTTTTATTTCGTGCAAAAATGCGATTTTTTTTTCAATAAAAGATTTTCAAAATAAATCGGTCTTCTGAAACGCCAACCGTTTATTCCCATCTGCCAGATAAATCACGCCGCAGTATGCGTATCCCGTTTTTCGGATCAGCCGCTGCATGGGAATATTATCCTCATGGGTGTCAATACGCATACTGGAAATTTGGCGTTCGCACGCCATTTTCTCGATGAACCGGAACATACTCTCCCCTACCCTCTTTCTTTTATGGGCATCAGCGACCGCCATCCGGTGGATTACGCCGTATTCGCTATCGGAGAGCCAAGTACCCTCGTAAATGATTTGATAGGTGGGCTCTTCGGAAAAAATAACCGTTGCGAAGGCGATGATCCCCTCCGCAACGGTCAACACATATCCATTTTTTCGCTCAATATCTTGACGGATAATCTCTTCCGAGGGATAACCGTTTTGCCATTGATCCACCCCCATGCTTCTCAAAAACCGCTGTGCGTCGGCGATCAGGGGCATGATGGCGGAAAGGTCTCCAGGGGTGGCGGGGCGGAAGGTATTCATTATTCGATAAAAGCAACCACATCTCCCTTCTTCACCTTGTCGTTTTGTTTTGCCAAAGCGAGTACTAACTTGCCGTCATACAGGGCTTTGATCTCTTCATTGCCATAATAGGCGGATATGAAGCATACTGTGTCGCCTTCCTTGTAGCTGGTGCCAATCGGGGGATTCATCGACGGTTCGGTCACGGAGAGTTCCCAGATCACGGTACCCGAAACGGTCGCCGTCACCGGTTTTGCATCCGGATGTTTCTCTATGACTCTCTCCAATTCCTCTTCCTTGCGGAGTTCTGGGGATTTGATCTCTTTCACCACGGTGGTGCAAGCGGTCTTCATGGCGTTTTCCACCTCTTTTTCAAAGTTCCGTTTTGCCGCACCCGATTTGTAATCGATATATTGACGCTCGTGCATCGCCAATTCAAACAGTTCCTCGTCGTCTTGTCCCATCTCCCATCCGTTTTCTTTCATCATTTCACGATATTTAGGTAATTCATCCGGATAGTTGTCTTGCGGGGTACCTTCGAAAAACTCGTAGCCTTTCTCCCTCGCCAGTTCCACGACTTCAGGTGCCACTTTACCCGGCAATTTTCCGGTTTTGCCTAAGATCATGTCCCACATATTCTTATCCATTTGCGAATAACGAGGCTTGTTCTGGGCCATTTGCATGATGTTCATCAGGGCGATATTTTTCACATATTGACTATATGGCGTAACCAACGGCGGATTGCCTACTTTCGGCCATACATACTCAACTTCTTCAAAAAGAGCCACTAACAGATCATCCTCGCTCATCGTTTTTTTACCGGCATTCTTTAAGAATGTGTTGATTCCACTATTCACCCCTTTCAGATCGGCCATCATCGACCCCATCATACCGCCCGGCAATCCGCTGCCCACAAGCAGTGAAGTGGATATTTTATTTTTCGGATCAATGAACCATCCCAAGAAATCATCCATGAACTCTTGAGTCAACCGACGGGCTTCCATATATGCATTCATATTGATTTCAGGCACCTTGAATCCGGCATCTTTCAACATCGCCTGGATGGTGATCACGTCGGGATGCACCATGCCCCAAGAAAGCGGCTCCATCGCCACGTCGATAATATCGGCGCCGTTCTTGCAAACCTCCAACATGGAGGCCACGGAGAATCCCGGCCCACTATGTCCGTGATACTCAACGACAATATGGGGATATTTATCCTTGATCGCCTTCGTCAACTTACCTAGCATCACCGGTCTTCCGATGCCGGCCATATCCTTCAGCCCGATCTCATCCGTGCCAAATTCGACTAACTTATCCACGATTTCCATGTAATAATCCACGGTGTGGATATCAGAGTAAGTAATACTCAATGCGCCCTGGGAGATCATGCCTGCCTTTTTGGCATATTTGACGGAGAGTTCCAAGTTGCGGTAGTCGTTCAATCCGCAGAAAGAGCGGGCGATATCGACGCCCTGCGCCTTTTTCACCTTGAACATCAGTTCTCGCACATCGGCCGGCACGGGATACATGCGGAGACCATTCAAGGCCCGTTCGAGCATCAACGTCTTCACACCCGCCTCGTTGAACGGTTTCACCCATTCCCGAACGGCGGCGTTCGGATTTTCGCCATACAACAGATTTACCTGCTCAAAAGCGCCCCCATTGGTCTCCACCCGATCGAAACAGCCCATCCCAACGATCACCGGAGCGATTTTTTTCAACTGATCCACACGCGGAACATACTTGCCTGAAGATTGCCACATATCACGATACACAAGGCAAAATTTGATTTCTTTATTCATAGTTATTTGATTTGAATTATTATATTATCATACTTCATGACCATTATATTTTTCACTTCGGCTTTCTCCACTTTTCCCGTTATTTCGGGAGCAAAGATACCACCTTTTTCCGTATCTTTGCGCACTTTTTAGAGATGATTTTAGAACAGTATGGACGAGATAAACGACACCTTACCGGATCTTCCGGACGCCCCCTCAAACGATTCCGATTTCAACAAAAAAAGCAGTGATTTACACAGTGTTATACGCGTGCATTCCATGTTTGAAAACTGGTTTTTGGATTACGCTTCCTACGTGATCCTGGACCGGGCGCTGCCGGATGTGCTGGATGGTCTCAAGCCCGTGCAACGTCGTATCCTCCATTCTATGGATGAGCTGGAAGACGGACGGTATAACAAAGCGGCGAACATCATCGGAAACACGATGAAGTACCACCCGCATGGCGACCGTTCCATTGGTGACGCCATGGTGCAACTCGGACAGAAATTGCTGACCATCGACACGCAGGGAAACTGGGGAAACATCCTGACCGGCGACAGTGCAGCCGCTCCCCGATACATCGAAGCCCGGCTGTCGAAATTCGCCCTCGAAGTCGTCTTCAACCATAAAACCACTCATTGGCAGCAATCCTACGATGGTCGTAACAAGGAACCGATCGTGCTGCCGGTTAAATTCCCGTTACTGCTTGCGCAGGGCGTGGAAGGAATCGCCGTGGGATTGGCGACCAAAATATTGCCCCACAACTTCATCGAACTGATCGATGCCTCTATCGCCATCTTGAAAAACGAGGATTTCGACATCTATCCCGATTTTCCTACTGCCGGCTCAATCGATGTGAGCAAATACAACGATGGGGCACGTGGCGGCAAGATCCGCAACCGGGCCAAAATCACGATATTGGATAAGAAAACATTGGTGATCAACGAAATTCCGTTCGGCACCAACACCACCAAGCTGATCCGCGACTCTATCACCCCGGCAATTGAGAAGGGCAAGTTGAAAATCCGCAAGATCGACGACAATACAGCCAGCAGCGTAGAGATCCTGCTACACCTCCATCCAGGGGTTTCTCCGGATCAAACCATCGACGCACTCTACGCTTTCACCGATTGCGAGATGTCGTACTCCACAAATGCCTGCGTGTTGCACGATGGAAAACCCGCTTTCATGTCTGTCAAAGAGATACTTAAGATAAACACAAGCAACACGGTACACCTGCTCACCCGCGAGCTGGAAATCCAACTGCAAGAACTTGAAGATCAATGGCATTGGGTTTCGTTGGAGAAGATATTCTTTGAAGAACGGATTTACAAGGAGTTGGAGAAAGACACAGCGACATGGGACAATCAGATTGAGAATATCGAGACGGCGTTTGATCCGTTCCGCCATCTTTTCCGCACCGAGATCACCCGGCAAGACGTGCTGAAGCTTTGTGAAAAACCGGTACGCAAGATTTCCAAGTTCGACATCAAGAAAGCGGAAGAGCAAATTCAGGATATCGAGACCAACATCGAGGAGGTGAAGAACCACTTGGCACATATTATCGAGTTCTCTATCAACTACTTTAAACAGTTGAAGAAAAAATACGGCAAAGATAAGGAGCGTAAAACCGAGATCAAGAGTTTTGAAAACATTGATGCGACCGCCGTGGCGGTGGCCAACCAGAAACTCTATGTGAATAAAAAAGAAGGGTTTGTAGGCACCGGTTTGAAACGTACAGACGAAAATATGGAATACGTATGCGATTGTTCCGATATAGATGAAGTTATTGTGATCAATGTTTCAGGCACCTTCAAGGTGAGCCGCGTTTCCGAGAAGCAGTTTTTCGGGAAGGATATTATCCATGTGGAAGTCTTCAAACGCGGTGACAATCGCACCATATATAATATGATATACTCCGACGGGCACAACGGCACCGCCATGGTGAAACGGTTCTCCATTGGCGGTGTGACCCGCGATAAAGAATACGATCTTACCAAAGGAAAGACCGGTTCCAAGGTGCTCTACCTCACCTCCAACCCGAATGGTGAAGCGGAGAAAGTCAAAGTCATTCTGAAGCAAAAACAGAAGATGAAAAAGAAGGACTTCGAGTTTGATTTCAGCAAATTGGCAATCAAGGGACGCGGATCGCAGGGCAACATCTTGAGTCGCAACCCGGTGTTACGGGTCGAGTTGAGTGAAAAGGGCGTTTCCACGCTCAGCGCCATCAATGTCTACTTCGACCCCATCGTTCAACGGCTCAACACCGACGAGCGCGGGGAATTGCTGGGTGCGTTCAAGGAGGCCGATAAAATCATTGCCACGTATAGTGAAGGATATTATAAAACAACAGGTTATGACCTAAGCATCCATTTTGATGAGGGATTATTATTGATCCAAAAATTGAATTTGAATAGATACGTCACCGTTGTTTACCATCTTAAAAAAGAGAATAAATACTTCATCAAACGGTTCAAACCGGAAAGCACGGAAAAGAAAATGGAATTTTTAACCGTGGACAAAAACACGCAAGTTGTAGGTGTTTCGCTTGATTATCTTCCCCGAATCGAAGTTAAATATCAAAACAAACAGAAAGAAACCTTCACGGAAGAACTTATCACCACGCATTATGTAGATCTGATGAGCTTTAAAGCGAAGGGGAAACGGATCCAGTTCGACAACATCACCAACGTGAAATTCATCGAACCGCTCCCCTACGAAGAGATCGAGGAGATGCTTGAATTGGACGACACCGGGTCTTCTGAAGATTCCTCCGACAACGACGAAAACATCGATGAAGCTTTTGCCAAAGAACTGATGAAAGAGATCTCCATAGAAAAGCCCAAGGAGAAAAAGAAATTCCCTGGGATAGACGATAACGGAGAACAGTTGTCTCTGTTTTAGTTAGGCAATTAATATGATGCAACGCATTTTTCGCTCCATGCAAAACCGCTCACAAATGAAACT
>JAITVP010000041.1 GCA_031285725.1 Bacteroidales bacterium | reverse complement strand
ATGGACACCCTTGGCTTTGGCTAAACACTTCCCACTATCAGGGTGTGTCAGGGACTTGCACCCGTTAGAATATACCCATGCTGGGCGAACCAAAAAAAGGCTACCAAAATTTGGCAGCCTTTTTTATCATATTGCGGATCAATTATTTTTTGTCATGACCTGCGCAACCCTCTGTTTTCTCGCCTCTGCAGCAGCCTTCACCTTCTTTTTTGCAGGGTTTAAATTCGTCTAACAACGCTTTTTTCTCTTCTACAGTCAAATTTGCCCAATTGTCCATTTTCGCTTTCATTTCAGCACATTTTGCTGCTTTTTCAGGACACTCTTCTTTTGTGCTTTCGCATTGTCCAGCTTTTTCAGCCATCATTTTGTCAATGCACGCTTTTCTGTTTTCAACTAATTCAGCTTTTTTCTCGGGAGTTTGGTTATCCCAATTGTTCCAAGCATCCATTTCAGCTTTTTGTTCAGGAGTTAATTCCTTGCAGCATTTGTGCGTGCTGTCACATTTTTGCTCTTCTGTTTGGATAATTTCTGGTTCAACAGGTTGAGGTTTTTTCCCGCAAGAAGCGAAAGTGAAAACACCTGCCACAGCGATGATAAAAAGTTTTTTCATAATTTCTAATATTTTTAGGTTAATAATGCTATTTTTTTTCGAGCGCAAAAGTAGTAAAAAAAACAGAAACTACAAATACATTTTCAATTTTTTGTTTTTCGTCTCTTGACGCAATCTTTTCAATGCGCGTTCCTTGATTTGTCGGACCCTTTCGCGCGAGAGGTCATACATATCGCCAATTTCATCCAACGTGTATTCGTGGGAACTTCCAATCCCATAAAACAATTTGATGATCTGGCTTTCCTTTTCAGTGAGGGTTGACAGTACATCGTCAATCTCTGAAGAGAGAGATTCTTGCATCAAACGAGTATCTGTGTCCTCTTCATTTTCAAAGATAAACGTGTCGATAAAACGGGTTTCTTCGTCCGGAGAGATGGGCGAGTCAATAGATTGGGGGTGCGCATTCATTTTCAGAATCTCAGCCACTTTATACGGCGGAAGATCAACGGTTTCCGAAATTTCATCAATGGTAGGAATACGTTGCAACGATTGTTCCAACTTTGCAATCTCCTTTTTTAGTTTATTGATTGTACCCACTTGGTTCAACGGAAGGCGCACAATTCTTGACTGATCAGCGATCGCTTGCAAAATTGCTTGGCGAATCCACCAAACCGCATACGAGATGAATTTGAAACCGCGGGTTTCATCGAAACGTTTTGCCGCTTTGATCAACCCCACATTTCCCTCATTGATCAAGTCTTGCAATGAAATTCCCTGATTTTGATACTGTTTTGCCACAGATACCACGAAACGAAGATTAGTGATGGTGAGTTTTTCGAGTGCCGCCATGTCGCCGGCTTTAATTCGACGCGCCAACTCCACCTCTTCCTCTGCGGAAATCATCGCTTCTTTGCCAATATCGGCCAAATAGCGATCCAATGAGGCAGTATCGCGATTCGTGATCGACTTGGAAATTTTTAATTGTCTCATGTTGTTTTACTTTAATGTTATTTTTATATCGCACTCTTTATTGTCACGCAAATATTTCACTGTGACAACATCGCCGGGAGAATGCTGAACCATCGCCTCCCTCAATTCCGACATGGAACTCAGTTTTTGGTTTTCGATACTTAAAATGATATCGCCGATTTTGAGTCCTGCGGATTCGGCGGCACCACCCAATGTCATTTCCGCAACGTACACACCTTGAACCTCTTTCAGATGAAGTTCTTCCGCCATTTTATGAGTTACTTCCATTACCTCCACTCCCAGATAAGCTCTTTTTACAACCCCGAATTCTTTGAGGTCTGTGATTACTTTCTTGGCTATATTGGATGGAATGGCAAACGAGTATCCCGTAAAATAACCGTTTCCGGAAGCGATCGCCGTGTTGATACCGATCAGATTTCCAGAGGTGTTTACTAACGCGCCTCCACTATTTCCTTGATTCACAGCAGCATCGGTCTGAATAAACGACTCAACACTGCTTTGTTCTCCTACAATGTCCAGACTTCTTGCTTTCGCACTCACAATTCCAGCCGTAACCGTTGAAGTGAGGTTGAACGGATTTCCCACAGCCAGTACCCATTCCCCAATTTTCACATTGTCGGAGTTAGCGAAAGAGAGGTGCGACAAGTCGTGACCATCAATTTTGATCAGTGCCAAATCCGTAGTCGGATCGGTACCCACGATCGTGGCGTTATATTCCCTTTTGTTATTCAGGGTCACGGTGATCTTGTTCGCCTCCGCCACCACGTGATTGTTGGTTACGATGTAGCCGTTGGGGTCAATGACCACGCCAGAGCCAGCCGCCACCACCGGATATTGGGAGCTAATTCCGAAAAACTGTTCCAAGAAATTTTGTCCGAAAAAATCATCCCAAAAGGAGTTTTTCCGCATAAATTCTGTCTTAATATGCACCACCGCATTCACGGATTTTTCCGCCGCATAGGTTAAATCCACATAATTTGTCTGGATATTGAGCTGTTTCGGAGTCTCTTCTCCCGGACTTGGCTGGGCGCAAGCTGTTAAAGAAAATGCATATAATATATTTACAATGAATATTTTAAATAGTTTCATTTTTCCCATAACTTATTATATTTCCCATTTTAAGTTTTTACAATGACAAATAAGTAACGCAATTGTTTAATTAAAATTATTTTTTTTGACCGAATGATCAAAATATTTTTATACCTTTGCACCCCCAAATTATAAACAAGTAAAAATCAAATTAATTTAATCATGTACGCAATCGTAGAAATAGCAGGGCAACAATTTAAGATTGAAAAAGATCAGAAGATCTTTGTTCATCGCCTCAAAGCTGAAGAAGGGTCGCAAATTAAGTTCGACCGCGTAATGTTGATTGACAATGACGGTTCCGTGAAAGTGGGAGTTCCTACCGTTTCAGGCGCAGAGGTTACCGCTACCGTTCTCAATCACCTCAAAGGAGATAAAGTTCTTGTTTTCAAGAAGAAAAGAAGAAAAAACTATCAAAAAATGAATGGACACAGACAGTATCTGACATCCATCAAAATTGACAGCATCACCGTTTAATCAAGTAGTAATAACGTTAAAATTAAAATAGTATGGCACACAAGAAAGGTGTCGGTAGTTCACAGAACGGTCGTGAATCCGAAAGTAAACGCTTAGGCGTGAAAATTTATGGCGGACAATTTGCTAAAGCAGGCAACATCATCATCCGCCAACGAGGAACTGTTCATAATCCGGGAAACAACGTGGGCATGGGAAAAGACCACACTCTTTTCGCACTCATTGATGGTACCGTGGAGTTTAAAAAGAAAGCAGGCGGAAAATCATTCGTTTCCGTTATGCCTAAAGCTGAAGCATAAGTATTTTGTTCATAACATTTGATTGGAGCCGCTTGAAATATAGCGGCTTTTTTTATTTTTGCACGCATGGAAGAGAACACGCTTTGTAATGAAGGCCTTGTCAAAGAGATCCTCCCGGACGGCTTGATCGTAGAAACCATGCAATGTTCGGCGTGTGGCAGTTGCCATGCGAAATCCGTCTGCATCGCCGGCGAGCAAAAAGAAGAGTTGTTAAAAATTACCGTGAATGATCCTCAATCGTTCGAAATTGGGGAAAAAGTGAACATTTACATGGAAAAATCCTTAGCCGGGAAAGCGGTGATTTTGGCTTATCTCTTGCCTTTTATCATCCTTTTTTCCACACTTTTCATCACCACCAAATTGACAGGGAATGAGCTACTTGCCTTCTGTGTCACCATTTTCACCACTGCCATTTATTATCTGTTATTGTGGTTATTGAACAAAAAACAAATTGTGGACAGGCAGTTCGTGGTGAAGGCGAGAAAGTGTTGTGGCATTTAAAACAGACCCCCTCTTTTCCCTTTTTCTTCATGTATCTTCGAAGCTAATTCAAAGTCTTCGCTTTCAATAGCGCCTTCTAAAAGGGATTCCAATTCGAGATCGGTCATTTCGGAAAGTTGTTGTTGGACAAAATCCTCATTGGGAACGGGATTTTCCTCGAAGAGAGCGGAAGACGGAGTGTCAAATTCAGGTTCGTATTTGGGATTCACATAGCTGATGGTGTCAAAAATCTCGCTCTCCACGTAGATAGGCACTTTATTCAAGAGGGCGATGGTAACGGCATCGGAGGTGCGCGAGTCGATCTCGAAGTGGTTGCCTTCGGGGGTGATCATCTTAAGCATGGAATAGAAAATCCCATCCTCGTGTTTGTGTATCAACACATGAAGCAGATCGCAACCGCAGGTGTTGGAGAGTTGGACAAAAAGATCATGAGGTGTGGGGCGTCGTGTCGTCACTCTGTTCATGGCCAACACCAACGAACGCGCCTCGCTCCACCCGATCATGATGGGCATGATCCGCTCCCCGTTCCGCTCGGCCAAGATCAATCCGTAAGCCTCGCTCTGATTTTCGGAATTTTTGATATTCTCTACTTTTAACTCAATTAAAGCCATAATGCCGTTATTTTTGGGTAAAACGTAACATGAAAGCGCAAACAACCAAAAAGATCAGGCTCGGAATCCAAGCTCCAAGCGCAGGCGGCAATCCGCCGGAAACGGCAAAGACATCCGACACTTGCTGGAGGAAAATGAACGAGAACGCCATCCCCATGCCGATGAAAAGATGCACGCCCACGCCGCGGTGCGTTTTCCGTGACGCAACGCTAAATCCCAACAACGTCATGATGATCGTCCCCAGCGGGTTGGAGAGCCGTTTGTGCTGCTCTCTCTTGTAATATTTAACAAAGGAAGAGCCTTTTTGTTCCTCATCCCGTATATATCGGCGCATAGTGGCGAAATCCATCATTTCGATGATCGACTCGTCACGATCCAAATCGCGGGGCAGAATGTTGAAAATCGTGTCCATCTCCTTACCCGATACAATCGTCTCCTCATTGTGTGCAATGGTTCGAATAGTGTAATCGTTTAATACCCATCTCTTTGTAGAGTCATCATACCGAAAAGATTTTGCACCGATCTTTTTTTCAATATATTGATTTCCAAGTTTCTCGTAAGTGAAATGCTGTCCGTCCAACTCCTCGTTACTCCATCGCTCCACATAAATATAAGAATTGGCCGAATTTTTTAAATGGATGTTAGAACTCGACCTCCTTTTTTGTTTAAAATATTCTTCTTTAAAATCATTTAACCCTTTATTGGTATTAGGGATGATGAAATTGGCCATGGCAATGGCGAAAACGGCGATGATCAATGCCCCAACAATATAGGGAAGTAGTAGCCGGTAAAAATTAATACCGCTACTTAAAATCGCCACGATTTCGTTGCGACCCGACATCTGCGAAGTGAACCAAATCACGCTGATGAAGGTGAACAGCGGGATGAACAGATTGATGAAATAGGGAATAAAATTTCCGTAATATAAAAAAACAATCTTCCCAAAAGGCACGTCGTTGTCGATAAACCGCTGGATGTTTTCAGAAACGTCAAACACCATGATAATAGTCATCAGCAAGAGGATGGAATAGACAAATGACCCCAAGAATTTCTTGAGAATGTAGGTGTCCAACAACCGCCACTGCAGGTCATTATGCCATTTTCGTAATGTGGTGGTAATTTTTGCCATTAATTCGCAATACGATTCAACGATTTAGTAAATCACGTTTTCCAAAAAGAACTATTTTAACCAATGATCAAACCACCGGTAACATTCCCGTTGCCAAAGAATGGCGTTTTGCGGTTTGGAAACGAAGTGTGTTTCATCGGGGAAATAGAGGAAGCGGCTGGGGATACCTTGGATTTGCGCAATGTTGAAGGCTTGCATTCCTTCCGTGTAAGGAATCCGGAAGTCTCGACCACCGTGCACCACCAAGATCGGGGTGTTCCAATTTCCCACGAAGTTATGTGGGGAGAAATCATAACTTTTCGGTCTCGGTTTTGACCAATACGGTCCGCCTATGTCATGATTAGCAAAAAATAACTCCTCCGTGGTCGCATACCAGCTCTCGAAGTTGAACATGCCGCAGTGCGCCATGAACGCCTTGAAACGGTTGTTGTGATTCCCCGCCAGCCAGTAAACCGAGAAGCCGCCGTAACTTGCTCCGATTGCACCCAACCGGTTAGCATCCACATAGTTCTCTTTCGCCATATCATCAATCGCCGACAGGTAATCTTTCATGTTTTGCCCACCGTAATCCAGACTAATCTGGTCGTTCCATTCGCTGCCGAATCCCGGCAAACCGCGGCGGTTAGGAGCCACCACGATATAGCCGTGCGCCGCCATCATCTGGAAATTCCAACGATAAGAAAAAAATTGGCTTATAGACTGTTGCGGTCCACCTTGACAATAAAGCAACGCAGGATACTGCTTATTAGGATCAAAATTGGGGGGTAAAATCACCCACACCAGCATCTCTTTCCCATCAGTCGTTTTTACCCATCGTTTCTCCGTTTTCGCCAATGTGATCTGGTCCAAATACTCTTTATTAGTAAACGTAATTTGCTCTTCTTGACCATTTTGCGTATTCACGGCAAAGATCTCCGCTGGAAGCGAATGTTTAGTTTTCACCGTGATCAACTTTTCGCCCGCCAAGGCAATGGAGTTGTAATCGTGATCACCATCAGTAAGTTTTTGGATATTACGGGTCGCCACATCCAATTTGTATATCTGGTACGTGGCTTCGATACAGCTAATAAAATAAATTCCACTGCCGTCCGGACTCCATACGAAGTTAGTCGCATCCTGGTCAAAAGTTGTAGAGTAATCTTCCGATTTTCCAGTATTGAAATCGTGGATAAATAATCTATGTTTTTCCGACTCAAAACCATCGGTTTTCATGCTCCACCACACCAATTTGGAACCATCAGGCGAGAAAACGGGATCCATGTCATAACCCAAATTCTCTTTCGTCAGATTGATGGTCTCTTTTGTATTTAGATCATAAATATAGATATCAGAATTAGTGCTTTTAGCAAACTCATTGGCCGGCATCTTCTTAGCACAATAGGCCACTTTGCTTCCATCGGGACTCCAAGCTACCTCGCTCATTCCGCCGAATGGAGGCACAGGAGCATGGAATCTCTCACCGTGCATCAGCTCCGCAGCATTGCCCACCACCGGATAGTTGTCGATGAAAATATGTTGATACGTTCCGTCCGCCCAATAATCCCAATGGCGATACATCAATTCATCGTAAATCATGGCTTCCGCCTTATCTAGATCGGGATAGCGATCCACGATTTTCTGATCCAACTGAACATTACTGGTGTAAAGAATATGTTTCGTATCCGGTGAATAGTGGAAACCGTTCACGCCGTTTTCCACTTTGGTGAGCTGTTTGCAACCGGTGCCATCGGGGTTCGCCTCCCAGATCTGCACGCCCGATTTTCCAGCTTTCAGGTAAGCGATCTTCTTTCCATCGGGACGCCACACCGCATCAAACTCATCTTTCGCATCAGAGGTGATCCGCACGGGATCGCCACCGGTAACCGGAATAACATATAGGTCCTGATTACCTTTATCTTCCTTATAATCAAAATATTTAATAGCATATAATATCTTCGTGCCGTCCGGTGATACTTGAGGATCCGATACCCGGCCTAAGTGCCACAAAATCTCTTCCGTTAAAATGCCCGGCGAGAAATCCGGCTGGGTTCTGTTCTCTCTGGTGATTGCGTTTTCTTTACTTTTCACAGGTTCTTTAGTTGATGATTGTTCCGTGCACGACCACAACATGGTAGCGCACAACACTACTAAAAATAAACTCTTTCTCATTATGTTGAATTTTTGGGTGCAAATATAGGGAAAAGGGGCGAAATAAGGCACATTGATAAAGCCACTTTTCCGATCTGAAATCCGACATGGAAGTACGGATCGCTACATCTATCTCGTCAAACACAATCAGCGTCTCACCAGAAGGATATGACAACACCTGTTTCCGCTTGCACAGCCATGAGAATACGATTAATTGCCATCTGTATTTTTTAAATCCCAACTCTCCAAAAATTCCCTCAAAAACACTATCTTTGCATCTATGATATGAAACTAAAAATCTTTCATATTTAATAAGTTAATTATTTTACTTATACTATATTATGGATAATTTCATTGTCTCTGCCAGAAAATATCGCCCATCCACCTTCCGATCGGTGGTGGGACAGGATGCGATCACCTCTACGTTGAAAAATGCGATCAAATCTGGACAAATCGCACAGGCGTTCCTCTTTTGCGGACCGCGGGGGGTGGGTAAGACAACGTGCGCCCGGATTTTCGCAAAAGCGCTGAACTGCGAACATTCCGGCGAGGATTCCGAGCCTTGCAACGAATGTCCTTCCTGTCAGCAATTTAACGCATCCACCTCCTTCAATGTGTATGAATTGGATGCGGCGTCCAACAACTCGGTGGATGATATCCGATCGTTGGTAGATCAAGTGCGCATCGCACCGCAAGGGGCTAAGTATAAGGTCTATATCATTGACGAGGTGCACATGCTCTCCAATCAGGCGTTCAACGCTTTCTTGAAAACGTTGGAGGAGCCGCCGCCATACGCAAAGTTCATCATGGCAACTACCGAAAAACACAAGATCATTCCAACGATTCTTTCTCGTTGTCAAGTATATGATTTCAAAAGAATTAAGGATGACGATATCATCAAACACCTTCGGTTTGTGGCCGACAGCGAGCAAGTAGCCACGGAGACAGAAGCCTTGCGGGTAGTGGCTACCAAAGCTGACGGCGCCCTGCGCGACGCCCTCTCTATTTTTGACCAATTGGTGAGCTTCACCGACAAGAATATCACCTATCAAGCCGCCATCGACAATCTAAATGTACTTGATATTCACCAATATTTACAAATGACCAACCTGCTGTTCAACGACAACCTTACGGACGCATTGTTGCTGTTCGACGACATTTTGACAAAAGGTTTTGATGGTCAACATTTTATATCGGGATTGGCCTCCCATTTCCGCAATCTCTTAATGGCGAGAAACGAGAATACCGAAAAGCTGTTAGAATTTTCCGAAAGCCTGTTGCCCCAATTTGTCGCTCAATCGAAAAAAGTGGACAAAATGTTGCTGTTGCGCTCGTTGGATATGTGCAATCAGTGCGATTTTAACTATAAAATGTCAAATAATAAACGGCTTTCGATTGAGATCACATTGATGCAAATCAACGCAAACTTCTTGCACTTGCAAAAAGCGGCCAGGCAATCACGGGAGAAATAGTGATTCAATATCGAAAAAAGAAGAAAATTCCAATGCACCTAAGCAATCAACCCAGAGTTTCGTCCCGCCCGGCGGGGGAATGGTAAAAAAGTCACCCCCGGTGAAAGATATCATTAAAGATTCTGTGGTGATTCCAGAGAAAAAGGAGGAGTCAGAGGAACAAGTCGTGCCGGATATTAAAGAAGAGAAACTTGATTTCGTCGCTCATTGGGAAAAAATGGCGGATCTGTTTTTCGACAAAATGCCCACAGTTTATTACTCTATCAAAGAGCATATTCCCGAAATTAAAGATAACATCGTTTTAATAGGGATAAAAAATCCATTGCAGAAAGATCTGATCGAGAGTAAGAAACGGGATGTGTTGGCCTATCTTCGACAACATGTCGACAACACGATCAACGATGTGGAAGTTGTTGTGGATGAGAATATTGAAACTAAAATCAAATTGTTGAACGCCCAAGATCGGGTGCATGAGTTGGTACAACAAAATGAAGATTTGCCAGAATTTTTGAAAATATTGAATTTATCCGTAAGAGAATAATTATGAAACATCCTTCTTTATTCCCGTTTTTGCTTCTCCTCTTTTTTTCTTTACCCGTTTTTCCACAACAATTTACTATTCAATGTATTGACTTGCATCAAGCCGTTCCCGACGGACGAGTCACAGAAGTGTGGAACGGCGAGGGAATGGCGCACGGCTATTCGGGAAAAGATGTGATCATTGGCGTGACCGACTGGGGCTTCGACTACACACATCCCGTGTTTTACGACACACTGTTGAACAATTACCGGATTCTGCGGGCGTGGGATCAATTCAAAAATAGCGGACCGGCACCAGCAAGATTCTCTTACGGAACGGAGTATATCGGGAAGACGGCTTTGTTGGCGGCGCAGTGCGACACGTCCAATATTTACGGCTACAACTATCATGGGAATCATGTGGCATCAATTGCGGCAGGCTCGGGTGGCGGCACCAAATACCGAGGTATTGCCTATGATGCGGAACTGCTATTCGCCACTTTTCTCATTGATGAACAAGCGGTTGTCGATGCTTTCAAGTGGATGCACGGCGTGGCGCTGACAGAAGGCAAACGGTTGGTCATCAACATGAGCTGGGGATTGTACTATTTCGGCAACATGGATGGCACCGGCCGGTTGGCGGAGGTAGTCGACTCGCTCAGCAACCTCGGCGTGGTTTTCGTGACCAGCGGCGGCAACAACGGCGAGGTCAACTTCCATCTGGAACATTCATTTTCACAGAATGACACGATCTTTTCCCGGATTAATTTCGCAATGGCCGGTGGAACACCCTACTGGGGGCAATCCATTTCGATGACTGGCACACCCGGTAATCATTTCTCTTGCGCATTGAAAATATTTGATAATCAATACAATTTATTGGGTGAAACACCATTTTACCACACGTTGAATAACGAAGGTTATGTGGAAAGTTTTGTCATCGTCAATGAAAACGATACCATATATTATAATGTGAGCACGGAAGGTGCAAACAGCTACAACAACCGACCTCAAGCGCGATTGCGTTTGAAAAAGCCGGTGAGCGGGAGTCACATTTAGATCGGAAGAGCACACG
>JAITVP010000160.1 GCA_031285725.1 Bacteroidales bacterium | reverse complement strand
AATAAAGTCAAAGACTTCATGGTGCAGACAGTTCAAGACACCGATGCCCTAAAACGATATGAATATATCAATGTGAATTATCAATGGCTGTTAGCAACGCAAAAATAAACTACAGCCATTTTTTTTGTATATTCTTTGTTTTTAATGAGTTGGCTTATATTGCTTATTAACAAGCAATATAAGCCAACTCATTACTATTTCAATCCCAGTGTTCCCAGTCCTTGTGTGAAGCGAATGTCTCTCGGTATTCCCGCACTGTTGATTTTAGCCAAATCAGCTTGCAGAGCAGTGCCTATGCCGCCGTTTTCAGCTCTAAATTGTTGTGCGAAGCTGAAGTCGCCATCGCCCTGCACTTTAAGGATCAATGCGCCCCAACTGTTCATTGCCGCTTTCGCTTTCTCGAAATCAATGTGGTACAAGCCATCCGCATTGCGGGTAAACGCACCTTCTTTTTCCATATAATTGTAACACATCATGTTGGCTTTTCCGTGAGAACTGGCTGCACCGAATCTCACGGAACGCAGGATACCCGCAATGTAAGTCGTAATCGCATCCTCGGCCGTAATGCCGGTGATTTCGCCTTTTTCGATCAAATTGCACGTCAAGAACAAGCCCAAAATATCGGCTTTAGCTTCTTCCCAAGATGTTTTTTCCGTATCTAACGCATCGTCCACGCTTTTTCCGTCCAAAGTGGTTTTAATGCCCAAGCCATGTGCCACTTCGTGGAAAGTCACATTCCAAAAAAACGCATCGAATTTAACGTATTGTTGTTGAGAAGGTTCTATAATTAATTGACTGATTGGTAATAATATTTTGTCAAATTTTGCAAACATGGAATTACGCAATTGCAGACGACGCGCTCCTTTGGCTTGTTGCACCCGGTCATCGTTGGGCAAGTTGATGGCGATGGTTTTGCTGCCCGCATTGCAGTCACCGGCATAGTAAACGGCGTCATACACGTTCAAATCGGAAGAGGTACCGGGCACGAAACTTTTGTATTTCGCATCGCCAGGCAGTTCGGTTTGCAATTGCGGTAATAACGTCACGAATTTAGCTAAATCGGCACTTCTTTTCTCATCTTTTAACAAGATAAAGCCTTCGTAAGACGCTTTTGCTTCGTTCAATTTGTCGTCATAATTCTCAATGGGGCCCACCACGAAATCGATCCGACTCTCTTTCATGTCCATCCAAGCCATGTCGCTGGCGAAATAGTCATCGGTTTCAAACGCTTTTTTACGTTCTATCAAATAGTTCTTCAAACCGTTGTCCTCCGTGATAGCGATGGCTTTTTCCAACAATTCGCACACTTTCGTGATCTCTTCTTTATACTCATCGCGATACCAAACCGTTTTCAACGAACCATCTTCGTTGCGGCGAAGCACGGTATACAGGCTGTTTTTGTTCGGATCTTCAAACGCATTATACTCTTCTTTGGTAATGTCGACCGGATAGTATTGCGCACCCAACGATTTTGCACCAAACCCGTTGATGAACGGTTGGTTGTCGTTGAGCCGTTCCCACGGACCATAATTGATTGTAGCAAACTCTTTCGCCCATGAATCGGTGATGGTGTCCAAAATGGTTTTGTCGCCGAATGTCTGTTTCCAGAAAAGCTGATCCATGATTTCGGCAATCTCGACAAAAATCGGGAGAAGTGCTTTTTCGCTGTCTGTGAGGTTGTTTACTAACGGCGAACTCAATTCCACCATGGCGAACTCTTCCACTTTCAACTGAAGCGCCGTTTTTTGTTCGATTTTGGATTCATTCGTTTTCTTGGATTTGCAAGAAAAACACATTGATGAGCAGCATACTAACGCTGCCATAAGAAGTAAATTTGTTTTTTTCATATTACATATTTTAATGGATTATTCTATGCCTTCTGGACGATTGCGCCAATAATCGAATCCCAGTCCCCTGGTTGCCGCCCCGTGCACTAAAGAATCTTCACTTCCACCGGTCGAGCTTATGTCAAATATCCCATTTATGAAATTTTTGGACGAAAAAATACCATACGCGCTATTGTCATCCGACTCGAAATTGGTATACGGTTGGGTATCTGATCCGATGCTACTACTGGGCGTATTGGCATTGATATAACCTATCAAATTCTTTTCAGCGGAATAGACTTGAAATTCGATACTTTCATATCCCCTGCGATAGCGGACGACACCGCTATTGGGTTTCACTTGATTAGCAATGGCGGTGTATATCGCCGGCCCGTTGTATTTATACGAAATTCTCGCATTAGAAGGAGTATTGTCTATGATCATCTCACTGTTCAGTTTCCGCTTCACCGACCCTTCCCTGAGTTTTTCCCCGGTAACCTTATCCACTTCGATATAATAGAAAACTTGATAAATATCGTATCCTGTGGCATTACCGGATTTTTTAAATTGTATTGATGGATTTCTCACCGTGAGATCAATTTTTTCACCTTCATAAAGCATATAAAATGCAAATGATTTGCACATCGGCACTTGGGCGCTCATCGTTTTCCCCGATGCTAAGGTGATCTGCAGCTTATACTCGGCATTTTCGTTGATGGGCTTGTCCATATAATAGAGAATCTGCTTGGAAGAGAACGTGCCTTCCTCGCGTATGGAATCCATCGTGGCCAACGTGAAGGTATCAACGGGATTACTCCCCACATATTCAATCAATTTCACATCAATACTATCCACATGATAATACAAATTGTTGATATCTTGGGCCGCTTTGTATGCATTGCCGGAGGTCAAAAAACCTTTATAGATTTTGAAATATTGAACAGGATCCGATGGATTAATGATCGCATAGGCAATCGTCACTTGTTTGGATGGATCATTGATTTCCAACTCTTTAGCGCATCGAAAAAAGAGCATTGGCACGAAGATGAGAATGAGTAAGAAAGTCTTATTTTTCATATTGTGAATATAATGTTGTTAATCGTCAATGTCGCGAATCCATTTGGCTCCCATCCGTTGCCCGGTTTTATCCATCCGGGTATTGAGCTTGTACTTCTCGTTAAATGAGTAAATCAGCCGGAGAGTAAGGACTTGATGAACCTGTCCCCTCACCTCGTTGGTAGAAACAAATGCTCTTGTGCGTATAGGTGCGATGGAGTGTTGAAAACGGATGTTAAATTTCAGATTTTTATATAATTTGAATTTTACATCCACAAGGGCTGCCCAATCATCACGCTTATAAGTACCTGTGCCTAAACTTGTTTTCAGCATATATCCGTTTTCCAACTCGCTAATCCGGACTAACCGCCCCCAGGAAAAACCCAATCCGAAAGCAACGCCGGTTCGTGGATCTTCGAAATGAAACATTACCGGTACTTCCACATAATCCATTGCCAAATGGTATTTCACTTTTTCATTATACGGAACGGTCTGGTCAATGTAACTTTTATCCGGGTAATACATGCTATCTACTAAAGACTTGAGGTGAGAGCCTTTTTGGGTGTACAGTAGTTCTACTGTGGCGAACCAAGTTTGTCGTTTGTTGAATGCCAAACTGACCGATGCGCCGGCATTGAAACCGAATTTGTTAAAACCCTTAAAAGCGTCCCCCTCAATCTGTGTGGTATTTCCACCAAAGATCAAAGAACCTATAAATTTTTGAGAATGAGCAAGTTGATAAAAAAAGAAAGTGATAGTGATAAACAGAAATAGTTTTTTCATTTACAGCCATATTTTTTGATCAGGCTGGCAAAAATACAGGAAATATTTTGACTATTTCCTCTTCTTTTGAAAAAAATCACGCAGGATACTTCCGCACTCATTTTCCAAAATTCCCGAGAACACCTCTGTCTTAGGATGCAGGATGTTTTGCCCAAGCAACGAATAACCTTTTTTGGGATCGCCGGCACCATAGACCAATCGTCCGAGTTGTGCCCAGGCGATGGCTCCCGCACACATGACACATGGCTCCAAAGTTACATACAACGTGCATTCGCTCAGATACTTCGCCCCGATAAAATTAGCAGCGGCGGTGATGGCTTGCATCTCCGCATGTGCGGTGACATCTTGCAGCGTTTGTGTCAAATTATGTCCTCGGGCAATGATCCGTTCGTCCATCACGATGACGGTACCCACGGGGATTTCCTCCCGCTCCAAAGCAGAAAAAGCCTCGTCTAACGCCAGTTTCATGTAATATTCGTCCGATTGTTTCATGTTTAGATAGAAACTGAGAAAAACGCCTCAAAAAACACTGTTTTTTGTTTCTTAACGTGTGCGGAAAAACAGGAATGACCATTTTGGTGTTCCTCGTCTTGTTCGGCAATCACAATCTGGTAATCGTTTTCTTCGAAAGGATTGATAAACAGATGATTTTTCACGCCGGAGACCCACTGGATTTGAATTGCGCTTTTTAGATTGATTTCCAATAACTCGCAAACCGTGTCGATCAGATACGAGGCAGGAATAGCAGAAAGCAACGGCGAATCAATATCAAAAATAGACGGAACAGGGATGAATCGGATCGTGAAGATTGTTTTTTGATCTTTTTTTTGTCTTTTAATAATCTTGAACAAATGACCGTTCAGCTTCTTCACCGCCCCACGGCAAGCGGAAAAATGACGAACCGTGGCTTTCCAGTCTTGCAGGTTTACAGGATTGTCGATTAATAACAAGGAGGTCATCTTTTAAAATTACTTTAAACACAACGTACTCGTTCCCAAGAAACAAGGTGACAAAAATAGTAAAACAAAAAGGCGTTTTAGCCAAGTAATGAATTAGTTAATTACAATGAAATGTTGAAAAGCTCCTCCGTTCCATAAAATTTTCCCTAAATGGCGATTGATAAAGAAAAAAATGTACTTTTGCAGTCTCAAATCGGGGTGTGGCGCAGTTGGCTAGCGTACTTGCATGGGGTGCAAGGGGTCGGAAGTTCGAGTCTTCTCACCCCGACAATGAATGGGGTAAAGTGCTTATAACAAAGCGGTTTTGGACACCTTTAAAAAGATGCCCGGACAGAATCAGGACAAACCATTTTTTTATTGCGATTTCCGATCCGGAAGGTTGCAATAAAAAAAAATGCCAAAAATTCAGAAATCAAAAAAACAGACAACTTCCAGCAAATCAGTTATTTTCCTTGATTATATCCCTGCGAAATATCACCAAGGGGTTACGTGGGATATTACGTGCTTGATCCCATCGAGCGGAAGATGGTCCGAAAGAGGATTCGACTGAACCACATTACGAATAAGATTTTGCAGGTGAGCCGTTTTGTTTGTTGCAGGCGGAAAAAAGAAAAACGGTTCCGCCTTTCCCGCTGCTTCAGATATTTTTCATACCCGATCTTCAATTCCGCCAGCCCGTTGATGAAATCGCACCGCTTCACGCCGTCGTAAAAGAACCGAAGCGCCTTGTCCGGCGTTCAAGGGTTGGTATATCTTTCTGAACTCGCCACATTGGTGCATGAAGATCGGGTATGTTTCGGTGGAAGATATGGTGGTTTTCTTTCGATTCTTTTCACCAAGACAAGAGAAATTGTTTGAAATTAGGAGGAATATTGTATTGATTGACAGGAGAAAGAGGAATTTTAATGATTTGGTCCTGAATTATTAACCGATAATATTTACTTCCGGTTCCAATCTAATCCCGAATTTGAGGACAACGTCCGCAATAATCTTTTGGTAGAATCGAACAATCTCACTCCCAGTGGCCTTCCCGTAGTTCACCAACACGAGCGCCTGATGGTGATAAACGCCTACATCGCCTTCACGACGCCCTTTCCATCCCGCCTTTTCAATGAGTTGACCCGCCGCCAGTTTCATAGCACCATTATCCAACGGAAAAACAACCAAATCGGGATGCTTTTCTCGTAATAGCCGAGCCATTTCGTCAGATACAACCGGGTTTTTGAAAAAACTGCCGGCCGATCCAATCACCCGTATATCGGGCAATTTATCGTTGCGCAACGATACAACCATCTTCGAAACCGCCGTCAACGACAGCGGTTCAAGACTCTTTTCCGCCATCTCCCGCAAGCCAGCGTACGTCAGGTTATATTTCTCCTTTTTCGACAATCTGAATGTGACGGATGATATGATGAACTGCCCTTTTAGTTCATTTTTAAATATGGACGAACGGTAGCCGAATTCACAATCTTGGTTTGAAAACACTCTTTTTTCACCCGTGCCTATGGAATACCCTTCCACGGAAATGATGGTGTCCTTAACTTCCATGCCGTAAGCCCCGATATTTTGCACCGGGGAACTGCCCACCAATCCGGGAATAGCCGCCAAATTTTCAATGCCGTAATAATTCCGTTGAACACAATAGTCCACAAAATCGCCCCACGATTCTCCGGCGGCCACATTAAAAACAATCTCATCTTCAGTATCTTCCTGAATTTCAATACCCTTGCTTCGCATCAACAAAATCGTTCCTTGAAAATCTGACGTGAAGAGCACATTGCTTCCGCCACCTAAAATATAAAATGGAGTATAATCATTTTTTTTTTCGATAAAACAAAGAATATCTTCTTTACTTTCAATAAAAAGCAATGTGACAGCCTTGCAGTCTATGCGGAAGGTGTGGTGGTTTTTAAGAGAGATATTATGGGATATTTTCATGATCTCCCATAATATATCGCCCCGCAACAAGAATCCTTAGAAGCACCTGTCACCGAGGCGTAACAGTTGACCTCTTCACGGACACGTAAAGTGCCCAGCAAAGCAAAAATGATCGCTTCCTTAAAATTGACAATTCGCTTTTCTGGAATAATCAATTTTTTATCCGTCAACGATTTAAGCCTGTTGATTAAGAACTTGTTATGGGCACCGCCGCCGGTGATCATGACATCACCGATCGGGAGGGCATTGATGACATCGCTAAGTTGTATAACAATGTGTTCGATGACACTGCGCATCTTCTGCGGGATTGAAATATCCGCCCGCTCCAAGATCGGGAGAAAAGAGGCTTGCAACCACTCGTAACCCAACGATTTGGGTGGCTCTTTCTGATAATACTCCAGTTGATTCAACTCGGCGATGAGATTCTTGTCCGGATGCGATTGTGCGGCGATCGTGCCATCGCGGTCGAAAGTGAGTCCCATTTGGATGGCCAACTGGTTGAGAGGTAAGTTGCAAGGAGAGATATCGTAAGCAATGCGTCTGTTTCCGAAAGAGTAGGAAATGTTGGCGAATCCGCCCAGATTGAGACACGCCCGATAATTGCCAAACAACAGTTCGTCGCCCATCGGTACTAACGGTGCACCTTGACCGCCCAATGCCACGTCAGTGCTTCGAAAATCCGAAATCGTAGTGATGCCGGTAAGTGCCGCAATCACTGCGCCACTCCCGATTTGAGTGGTAAACCTGCAAGAAGGCTGGTGGAAAACAGTATGCCCGTGAGAGGCAATGTAGTCGGGTTTGATCTTCACATCACCCAAAAACTTGTTGATCAAGTTGGCCATCAATTTCGCAAATTGTGAATCCAATGCCGCCAGCTTCTCCCCGGAATAGTGAATGCTATCATACAATTGTCCGCCAATTGTATGGGGATAGGGAATGGTTTTCGTTTCCAGCACCTCGTATTCCCAACGATCTTTCTCTTTTTTGAAATGGCAAAGTGCCAAATCCAATCCATCTAAGGAAGTGCCGGACATCACACCCAACACCGTAACGTTATTTTTTTTCATCCGACATCTGTTTTACCATCCTAAGTTGCTCCAATTTGATCCCGCGAGACCCTTTCACTAAGATCGTGCTGTTAACAAATTGAGAAGTATCTATTTGATTATTAAATTCTTCCACATTTTCAAAAACGTCCATTCCTCCCACCGAACATGTCGCAAATTCATTTCCAATAAAAAAGGAAGGAATATCGAGATCCACACTAAGTTTCATGATATGAGTATGTTCTTCTTGACTAATATCGCCCAATTCCAACATATCGCCCAAAACAGCGAATTTTTTAGGAGCTTCAAGCGACGCCAGATTCCGCAATGCCGCCTCCATACTGGTGGGATTAGCGTTGTAGTAATCGGCAATCAACGTGACACCGCCTTTTTGAATAATCTGCGACCGGTTGTTGTCCGGCTTGTAGTTTTCCAATGCGTCTTTTATATCATTTAGTGACACGCCGAAATAATTACCCACAGCCGCCGCGCACAATATATTATATAGATTGTAGCATCCGGTCAGTTGTGTAGTTAGGAGTTGAGAGTTGAGGGTTAGAAGTTGAGAGTTGGGGATTGTTAGTGTTAATTCTAAGAATGGATTTTGCCGGATAACTTGTCCGTTGACACTTTGTCCTCTCTTTTGGGAATAACCTGCTATGTTGGTGTAATCGGAGAAAGGCGCAAAAAGCGGATTATCCAAATTGACGAATAGGGTTCCTTCGTTTTTCATCACGAAGCGATAGAGATCGGTTTTAGTTTGGAAGATATTTTCGAGGGAGCCGAACCCTTCGAGATGGGCTTTTCCGATGTTGGTGATCACGCTGGCGGTGGGTAGGGCCAGATTACAGAGTTCGCAGATCTCGCCGGGGTGATTGGCGCCCATCTCCACCACCGCAATCTCGTCATCCGGACAGATGGAGAGCAGGGTAAGCGGCACGCCAATATGGTTGTTCAAGTTACCTTTCGTGCAAGCGGTTCTATATTTTTTAGAAAGGATAGCGGTGATCAGCTCTTTGGTGGTCGTTTTCCCGTTAGTGCCAGTAATACCGATCACCGGAATAGAAAGCTGCTGGCGGTGAAATAGCGCCAGTTGCTGCAGCGTTTTCAGCACATCGTCCACAATCGTCACATGAGACAATTGTGCATTGGCGGGATCATCACTAATGACGTGCGTAGCACCGCTTTCTATGGCTTGCTTTGCAAATCGGTTCCCATCAAAATTTTCACCTTTCAGACAAAAAAAGAGTGAATTGGGTGATATTTTCCTCGTATCCGTGGAAATAGAAGGATATTTCTCAAAGAGCCGATATAATGATGAGATCATAATAGAGACAAAGGTAAAAAAAACGGCTTAGGTAAGCCGTTTTCAATTTTTATTTGCCTTGGACTTGTGAACCCACGCGATCCATGGCACAGCGGAAGCCGATATAGTCGGTCGCCTCGTCCTCATCAAGGTAACGTCTGTGACCAGGAGCCGCCCAATATTGGATATCTTTCCAGGAACCACCTTTGTAAACCCTTGCGTGGTCGCCTACCAAGGAGTAGTTCGTGTTGTTCTTACGATACATCAAATCGGTGGATTCGGCAGGCGTGGTGCCCATCCAAGCATCCGATTCGATCAATGAAGCCCAGTCGCCATCAAGGAAGTTCTTGTTATCCGCTTGCCTGTAATTTCTCCGTCTGTCGTTTTTGAAATCCGACACGGGCACCATAGGTATATTCCCGATGCTGTCGCGTTCGGCAACGGTGCCATCTTCCAATAATTTTTTGGTTTCGTAATAGTTACCCCGGAAAGGATTCAGTTCCACCACATCATCATTGGAAGTTTGTCTGTAAACATCCATTACCCATTCCGCCACATTGCCGCCCATGTTCCACAAACCGTAGTCGTTCGGCCAATAGGAGACGGAAGGTGCCGGACCGGGAGAACCATCGTTCAAGTGACCCGCTGTACCCATATAGTCACCACGGCCTCTTCTCACATTAGCCACAAATTCACCTTGATATTTATTATCATCCATGCGGAAGAAATGTCCGTTCCACGGGTATACTTTCCGCTCTAACACGCGTTCGCCCACGGTGTTGCCAATCAAACCGTATGCTGCATATTCCCATTCCGCTTCAGTGGGGAGTCTGTATTTCGGCAACAAGATCCCGTCTTCCATTTTCGCTTGGCGATAATCTTGCGTGGTGATATTATACACCTGTTTATCTGAATTGTATGCGTAATCGTATGTAAGGTAAGCGTCAGTGCTGAAATAATCTTCGGGACTCGCATCCGGTGCGAATTCGATAAGACCGTGGTCTTTCAAGATCTGCTCGTTCACGCGGTCGCTTCGCCAAGCGGCATAGTTCACACATTGCAACCAGCTCACGCCCACTACCGGATAATCATTATATGCCGGATGTTTGAAATAGTACGACACTTCCCGGTCTGAATAATTCAACGGAAGTCTCCACACATTTTCATCGGGGTACGCATTATCGTAGACTACTCTCAAGTCATTCACCACATACACTCTCTCCAACCAAGCGAGGTAATCCCGCCAGTATTGATTGGTTACTTCGATGTCATCCATGTAAAAAGAAGATATGGTTACCCTGCGGGGATTGGTATTCCAATCATACATGACATCTTGTTCCACTTGTCCCATCACAAACGTTCCCCCTTCAATGAACACCAAGCCCGGACCGGTCTCTTGTTCCACGTAAGGCGTCTTTTCCACTCCGCCGTTTTTCTCGTCATTGTATTTCCAACCCGTTGCGCCGGAATACTCCTTTTTGCAAGAAGTAGATGCCGCAAGAAGTAAAACCGCGATTACTAACCCTGAAATTTTTGACAACGTATTCATAATTATCTAATGTTTTTTCTGTTAATTTAAAATGACTATTCTATATTGCGTTTAAATTGATTTTTATACGACACTGCAGTTACTAAAGTTTCTATTTCTGTACCACAATTTTCCCACTATTCAATTTTTTTCCATCAGTAGAAATTTCATAAATGTAAAAACCTGACGGAATATTCCGTGTGTCCCACAAATAGTGTCCTATATTCCCTTTCATAATATCAATATTTTTTTCATGACTATTCTTTGTTGTTAAATTTATAGCGGTAGCCTATTTTAATCAATCCTTGTGCGCCAAAACCCAATTCCGTTATAAAAGCATGTATTTTTCCTGCCTCTATGCCGAAGCCGGTAACTTGTAAAGCGGTAATTGAAAAAACGTTTTGCTCCATGCTAAATAAAAGTTTTCGTTCAATTAACTTCAAAGCAAGTCCAAAATGAATGGCAGTATAGAGAGAAATTGCATTTTGTCGGTAATATGTAAAACGGTAATTTGCACATAGCGACAGCATGTGTTCCCATCCCTTTGCATCAATAACTTCGTCTGTAAAGTCTTCGTGAGGTCTTCTAGTGTAGTTTGAAATATGCCGTCCCAGCCACGTGGTACTAACGCCGATACTATGTTTTTGTGTGAAATGATACTGGTAATTCATTGTCAAAGTTCCATAACAATGCATCTTATAGTACTCAGGTTCTCCTTCATCATTTAGCCATGTCTTTGAATCGCTATGGGTAAACCAAGGGTAAATATTCGATAAAGATGGATTCCTCTCACCTGTGATTTCTTGTCCTGGCATCCAAAAAGCAATGCCATTCCAAACCCCGGACGTAGGGCATGCTCCCCAGAAGATTCCTATTTCATGTTTAGAAAATCCCTGCTTATCTGCTTTTCCCATAGTAGTCTGCGCCTTACTAAATATTGGTATAAGCAATAAAGCGATTGAACTTAATTTTAGAAATTTCTCTAATTTACTGTAGGTCATAACAGTTGCTTTAATAGTAAGATAATCGTTTTTTTATGTTTTTTTCTTTAAATCGCTATTTTTAATTATATTAAGTCTGCCGCAAACAAACTTTTCATGGTCTTAAAATATTGCCCCGAGTTGCAAATAAGCATCAAGTCTATGAGAATACAATGGTTGAACGTGATCTATTTTATGCATATTATAACGTAATCCCGAATGAAAAGAGAAATGTCCTGCTCTAAAACCTCCTCCGAAGGATATGAATGTCACTGCATAAAGATCGTCCCTATCATCAAAAAGTTCTGTTCTTTTTGCTAATACTGATCCCAATGACACATTGAACATGGGACGAAACTTTTGATCAGCTGCCCTAAAATATTGTCTAAAATTAAAGAAAGCATTCCCTCCTATATAACGAAAACTTCCTAACTCAAATCCGCTACCGATGCCAAACAATGTGTTTTGCTTAATAACAATATTATGTACTACAATGGCAGATACATTCACAAAGGGACTAAGGGCTACCATTCTTTTTTCAATTTCTATTCCGCCTGAAAGCATAGATTCAACGATAATGCCATAAGCTAAATTTGGGTTGTTTTTACCAATAGGAAAAGAAATATAGGGAACTGTTTTTTCTTTTCCTTGCGCAATTAATTCTTGCATAAATAGTCTTAATCCTAATATTATGGATAATATCAATATTTTTTTCATGACTATTCTTTGTTGTTAAATTTATAGCGGTAGCCTATTTTAATCAATCCTTGCGCGCCAAAACCCAATTCCGTTACAAAAGCATGCGTTTTCCCTGCCTCTATGCCAAAACCGGTAATTTGTAAAGCGGTAGTCCAATAGTTATTCTTTTCTGTGGCAAGAAGCAATTCTTTCTCAATCAATTTGACTGCAAATCCAAAGTGCAATCCCGTATAGAGAGAAATAGCCTCTTTATTGTAGTATGTAAATCGGTAATTTATGCATAGAGAAAATGTATTGTCCCATCCCTTTGCATCAATAACCTTATTAGAAGGAGTTATAGTAAAATACGGATTACTGCCCTCGCCAGCATAATCAGGAGGTGTGGTAAAATTTGAAATAGATCTCCCCAGCCATGTAGCTGTTATCCCCATGCTGTGTTTTTGAGTAAAATGATACTGATAATTAAAAGTTAAAGTTCCATAATGTTGCATTTTATAGTACTCATCTAATCTGTAGGATGTCCCACTTTCCTCATCTGTAATATATGGACTTTTCCATTCCCTATTATCACGGTGAGCAAACCAAGGGAATGTAAAACCTCCAAACATAGAATATCTCCCGTTTGTCATTTCGCTTCCTGGCATGTCGAAATGAACTCCAACTAAGATGCCGGACGTAGGGAATGCTCCCCAGGAGATTCCTATTTCATGTTTAGGAAATTCCTGTTTGCCTGCTTTTTCCACAGTAGTTTGCGCCTTACTCAACATTGGCATAAGCAATAAAGCGATTGAACTTAATTTCATGGTTCTCACTAATTTACTATGGTCCATAACCGTTGTTTTAATTTTCCATTACAAGAATACAATACTTAGGCGAATATAAAGCATTATGTTAATTTTACTAGTTAAAAGTCGGACATTTAAGCGGTTTGATCCGTTTTTTGGATTCCGGACACCGTAGTTTGAAGTTCACCGAAACCTCATGCGATCCGCCCGTCTGTGATGAATTTTTCCCCAGCGTGATATCGTACGAATAACTCACTTTGAATATGTCATATTGCACACCACACATGAAAATCAACGCATCCACAGGATCGTGTTTCACGAAACTGTTCCGCACCCATAAACCCACGGTAAACGGATAGAAATTTAAATAGAATCCGGAGTTCAAATAATGAAATGTGTTTTGGTGCTGATAGATGATATTCGGGCTGATGGATATATCGCCAAATGTGCGTTCTTTTTTGCTTTTCCGTTTCAAGTCAACATAAGCGCCTACGTGTCCGGTCCACCTCACGGACAGGCGGTTGGTTTGGGTCAACCACGATTCATACGGACGGGTGAAGTGGTGCGCAGCCATTCCAAAATAAAGATATTCGGTATATCCGATAAACCCCGCAGCCATATCGAAGTTGTGACTAGTCAGGTTGTCTGGTTGCATTTCGTTGGTTTGATAAACGAATCCGTAGCGCGGGTCAATCATGTCTCCCCATTTCAACGTCTCCCAATCCAATGTTTTTTGCTGGTATCCGGCTTGCAAAGCGAAGCGCATTTGGAATTTTCGAGACACTTTCAGGTGGAAAGAGTACATAAAATGCGCGGAATAGGTATTTATTTGCCCGGTCCCTTGGCGGTCACCGAAAGCCAACACGCCGATTCCTCCCGATATTTTGTCGAAATGCTGGTCATACGACACCGAATAGGTTCTGAATGAACCGGTCCATTGATCTCGGAAATTCAGTGAAAATCGGGGACAGAGTTCCGATCCCGCAAAAGCAGGATTCAAAAAAATCGGGTTGGAATAGAATTGCGAAAAATGGGGATCCTGCGCAACTAACTTGCTCGTAGGTAAGAGCAGGAGGGATAATACGAAAGTAACTATTCTTCTGTGCATAATCTTGGACTTTCTTAATTTGATCCGCAAAAATAATCTTTTTTTATTCATGGCAGACAAAACGCTCGTTGATTTCATATTGTCGCAATTTTAAAAACACTTTTTCGTTTGTGCATAGAATCAATTATTTTTTTATGTTTTAAAAAACGTATTATGGTAAAAAAAACTTGGGTACATATTCTCTTTTTCTTCCTCTTTTTTATTCAAGTATCTCATATTCAAGCTCAAATATTTCAAAAAAAATATATTTTGGATTGGCGGGACAACCTGGTTTATGCCCCGGACGAACACACGAACATCGAGTTGCTCTATTTCACAAGAGCGATTACCAGTGAGAATTACCCCGGTTTACCTCTTTTTTATGATCATTTTAACGTTGATAACTTTTTTGAAAATTACCAAGTCTCCATCATTGACATGGAGACCCGCGAGATGAGTGCCCATGATGCGGAGCTGATGCCTGCCGATTACAATCTCACTGCGCTCGACATCCAAGTCAAAACTTCGATCGACCGGAAGAAAAATGTGGCTGACGTGACCTTTATTCCTATTATAAAGGAATCCACAAACAAGTTCCGGCAAGTCACTTCGATCACGATCGCCATCACGCCGGTTGCGACATCCATTGCCAAGAACGGCTTTAAGGGTGCCCGGACATACGCTTCCCATTCGGTGCTGAGTAGTGGCAACTGGTACAAAATTTCCATTTCGCAGACGGGTTTGCACAAAGTGACGTTTGAGGATTTGCAAAGCTTCGGCATCACCAGCAGCGTGATCCCTTCATCGCAGATCTCGTTGTTCGGAAACGGCGGCACGATCCTGCCCGAGGCGAACAGCGAATTTACGTATGACGATCTGCAGGAAAATCCCATCATGATGGTGGATGGCGGTGACGGCGTTTTCGGTAGCGGCGACTATTTCGTTTTTTATGGATCCTCCCCGCATGTGTGTACTTACAGTGAAGCGAACCAACGTTTTTCACACCGGCTGAACCCTTATAGCGATCAGGCATATTATTTCATCAATGTTGACATGGGAATCGGCGAGGGGAAACGGATTCAGGAGAAGGACCACTCCGCCCTCACCGCCGACGGAACCGCCACCACATACACACATTACGCCTTTTTTGAAGAAGATAAGACTAACTTGATGGAATCCGGTATTTTGTGGTTCGGCGATCTGTTCGACGTGACTGCGGAACGCACGTACACGTTTTCCGTGCCAGGCATCACCAACCAGACGGCACGGGTTTCGGTAGCCTCCGG
This sequence comes from Bacteroidales bacterium, assembly GCA_031285725.1. GTDB lineage: Bacteria > Bacteroidota > Bacteroidia > Bacteroidales > WCHB1-69 > JAGVVH01. The sequence continues at coordinate 6,813 of JAITVP010000160.1, read as the reverse complement.
GTTCGTCAACCTCGGTTCTTCTCTCTCCGTGAGTGTTGATGGCTCCACGGTGGGGTCTTTCAATTCCACTGCAAGTGATATTAGCCTGAATACCAAGCATTTTACTTTCATGCCGAACAGTAGCAACTTGACGGTCAAATTGAAATTATCCAAATCAAGCAATGCGGCGTCGATGTATTTGAATTGGATCGAGATTGAGGCGATTTGCGACTTGAGGATGCATTCGGCTCAGTTTTCGTTCACCTCCGTGGATGCGTTCCGCAACAACCAAGTCACCGAGTTCACCGTGGGCGGTGCCAACAGCAATACCACGATCTGGGACGTGACAGAGCCGGTGAATCCGGTCAAGATGAAGGGGACATTGGAGAACGGTTCGTTCTCGTTCAAATCACCCACCGACACGCTACGCCGGTTTGTCGCTTTCAACGGTTCGTCTTATCTTTCCGTTACTCCGGTCGGGTCGGTTGCCAACCAGAATTTGCATAATGACCAAGATTTGCAAAACGACCTGATCATCATCACCCACCCAAACTTCACCACACAGGCCAACCGGTTGGCGGAATACCGGCGGCAAAATGACAATATGAAAGTGAAAGTGGTAACGATTGGGCAAGTATACAATGAATTTTCCTCCGGAGCACTGGATCCAACCGCCATCCGGAATTATATGCGGATGATTTACGACAAAACCGATGGTATTTATCCCAAATACTTGTTATTAGTAGGTAAACCCTCTTTCGATTACCGGAGCCGGGGAGATGGTAATGTGTGTTATATTCCAAATTATCAATTAGATGCTATTCCCGGAGAAAATTCACAACGTGCCAATGACGACTACTTTGGGTTATTGGATTTGACGGAAGGGGCGGAGTGCAAGGGTAAAGTAGATATTGCCATCGGTCGTTTTCCGGTCACTTCCGCCACACAGGCAAATACCGCTGTGGAGAAGTCTATAAATTATTCATCCAAACAAAATTTGGTGACCAATGCCAATAGCACGCAGGTGTCGAATCTTGCCGATTGGCGGAACATCATCACTTTCGTGGCGGATGACGAGGACGGCGGAGACCATCTCAAATCTGCGGATGAGGCGGCAACACGCATAGCGCAAAGCAATAAAACCGTTAATCTTGAAAAAATATACATCGACGCATACCAACAAGTTTCCCATTCCGGCGGGCAACGTTATCCCGAGGTGAACACGGCGATCAACAACCGGATGGATCGGGGCACATTCCTCATGGCCTACATGGGACACGGCGGGCCAAACGGATGGGCAGTGGAGCGGATTTTGACGCTATCGGAGATCAACAATTGGACAAACAAGTACAACCTGACCATCATGATGACGTTAACCTGCACGTTTTCTTGGTACGACCGTGCGGCCACTTCCCCTGGTGAGCTGGTCTTCCTAAACGCAAACGGCGGTGCTGCCGGCTTGGTCACTACCTCCCGCGTGGCCTATGGCGGTAGCAATGAAGATTACGCTTTAGAGTTTGTCGAAACGCTTTATCAAAAGGATGAGAATGGTGATAACTACCGCTTGGGCGAATTGCACCGCATCGCAAAAAATGCGGCTGGCGGGGCGTATTCTCTCATGAACATGATCTACGTGATGGGCGATCCCACGCTGCCGTTGGCGATCCCCACTTTCTCCGTGGCGACCGACTCCATCAACGGCGTGGCGACCACCGCCTTCACCGACACCGTTAAAGCTTACTCCAAAGTGACCGTGACAGGTAGGGTGACCGATCCCAACGGTAACACGTTGCAAGATTTTAACGGCAATATTTTCCCCTCGGTATACGATAAAGCCGTCGTGATGGGCACGCTGGAAAACGATCTTCCACCCAAAAGTCCATACATTGAATTTGATTTACAAAAAAACATCCTTTTTAAAGGAAACGCTTCTGTGAAGGACGGCCATTTCCGATTCTCTTTTATCGTTCCAAGAGACATTAATTATAGCTATGGAAACGGAAAAATCAGCTACTATGCGCGAGAAACCTCATTCGACGCAGCCGGTTATTACGACAATTTCATCTTGGGCGGAATGAATGCAAACGGCATTTCCGATTCCATCGGTCCGGAAATTGAAGTCTTTCTCAATGATTACAATTTCGTAAACAACGGCACCGTGGATCAGAATCCGATTTTGATTTTAAGATTATCGGATGAATTCGGCATTAACACGACCGGAAACGGTATCGGGCACGACATCGTGGCGATTTTGGACGAAGCCACCGAATCGCCTATCATCCTCAACGATTATTATGAGGCGTTGCAAGACAGCTTCAACTGCGGTATTGTCCGTTATCCACTGAAAGATTTAGCATCCGGACGGCATACGCTGAAGGCCCGAGCGTGGGATATCGCCAACAATATGGCGGAAAAAACTATCGATTTTCAAGTAATTTCGGATGCAAGTCTGGAGATCAGTCATCTGTTGAATTACCCCAATCCTTTCACGACACACACTGAGTTCTATTTCGAGCAGAACCAGCCAGGTTCCATTTTCGATATTCTCGTTCAAATATTTACGATTTCGGGGAGAATCGTGAAGACCATCTCCACGCAACAATATATTGAAGGCAACCGCTGTGCGCCCATTTCTTGGAACGGGCGGGACGATTATGGAGACAAATTGGCGAAGGGCGTTTACCTTTATAAACTGAAGATCAGAAATCCTGACGGCGTGATCACGGAAAAAATAGAAAAATTAGTGATCTTGTAAAATAATATCCTGAACACCCCGTTAATTCGTGATTGTTTTATTTTAAAATTTTAGAAGAATAGTATATGATAAAAAAAAAGATTTCTTTGGTGTCGGCGATTTGCCTCATTTCGTTGTGCAACATCCATGCGCAAGCACCAATTATAGGTGGCACAAAGTCGGACTATCTGGGCAGACCGAACTCGATCACCACCGCAGTGCCATTTTTGTTGATTGCTCCCGACTCGCGAGGCGGAGCCATGGGTGACATTGGCGCAGCTACTTCCGCCGACGCTAACTCACAGCACTACAATCCGGCGAAAAACATCTTCAACGAAAACAAGTTAGGCATATCCTTTTCTTATAGCCCGTGGTTGCGCCAATTGGTGCCCGACATCAACTTGGCATACATGGGTGTTTTTTGGAAAGTGACGGAATATGACGCCATCGCCATGTCGTTGCGCTATTTCTCGTTGGGCGATATCGTGTTTACCTCGGACGAAGGGAATGAACTCAGCACACAGCGTCCTAACGAGTTTGCTATCGATTTCACTTACAATCGTAAATTGATTGACCAATTGGGGATGGCCATCACGCCCCGTTTCATCTATTCCGACTTGACGGCAAGACAATATTCCGGTGGTGTGGAAACCAAAGCGGGTATCGCCGGCGCCGCCGACGTGTCGCTTTTCTACGAACAGGACTTCAGATCCAAGCGATTTGAAAACCAGACGTTGCGGGCGGGTTTGAATATTTCGAACATCGGGAATAAAATGTCCTATTCCGACGGGACAAACCGCAAAGATTTCATCAGCACCAATTTAAAACTGGGTGTGGGCTATACGATGGAGTTCGACAAATACAACTCTTTGGCGATCGCTTGCGAATTTAACAAATTGTTGGTACCCACGCAACCGGTTTACGCTCTCGACTCTAACGATAAAGTAATCTTGGACGATGCCGGTAACAAGGTAATCGCTTCCGGATACGATCCCAATGTTTCCGTGCCCATGGGCATGTTGCGGTCATTTTATGATGCGCCGGGCGGTTTTCGCGAAGAGCTGACTGAGATCAACTGGGCCATCGGCATCGAATATTCCTATGACAACCTGCTTTTTGTGCGGGCTGGTTATTTCAACGAAAACAAAAACAAAGGTAGACGGAAGTTTTTCACCGTGGGTGCCGGAATCCGTTACAATGTTCTCAGCATCGACGTTTCTTATCTCTTCGCTGTAGCCCAGCACCACCCGTTAGAAAACACGCTCCGCTTCACACTCGGGTTCGATTTCGTAAGTTTTAAAAAGAATGATATTAAAAATCAACGGAAATTCAAGAACTAACCGCTTATGATGGACATCAGAGCCGGATTCGGTTACGACTCCCATCGGCTTGAAGAAGGACGGAAATTAATTATTGGGGGTGTTGAAATCCCCTATCATAAAGGACCTATAGCTCACTCAGATGGCGATGCTCTCATGCACGCCATCTGTGATGCTTTATTGGGGGCGGCCGGTTTGCAAGACATCGGTACTCAATTTCCTGACAACGATTTGCAATATAAAAATATGGACAGTAAAATTTTACTGTCCAAAACAAAAGAGTTACTTTTGCAGCATCGGTGGCGCATCAACAACATGGATGCCACGGTGGTGTTGGAAGCGCCTAAATTAGCACCTTTTAAGGAAAAAATCAAAGAGACGTTGGCTGAATTATTGGCTATTAACAACTCTCGCATCGCCATAAAAGCCAAAACCAACGAGAAAATGGGCGATGTGGGGAGCGGTAACGGCATCGTTGTCTTCGCCGTGGTGACGTTGGTGAGAGAATATTAATCCTAAACCATATTAAATATGAGAAAATCAGTACTATTTTTATCCGTAATTTGTTTCATGTCTATGCAAAACAACGCACAATCCATCCCCGTAAAAGCGGCACCGACCACAACAGAAAGCAATCCATTATTACAGGAATGGGAAACGCCTTACCAAACCCCGCCTTTTGATAAAATCAAAACCGAGCACTATTTACCTGCGATTGAATTTGCGATCGAAGAGGCTAAAAAAGAGATCTATTTCATCACGCAACAAAAATCACCGGCCACTTTCGAAAACACGATCGTGGCATTGGATCGCGCAGGCGAGCTGCTGAACCGCATCTCCGGCGTTTTCTACAACATGATTTACTGCATGGCATCCTCCGACTTGACTGACGTGGCGCAGAAAGTGAACCCAATGATGACCCAACACGGAAACGACATCCGATTGGATCCCGCCCTTTTCGCCAGGGTGAAACAAGTGCACGATAATCCGGGAGCATTGAACACCGAGCAACAGCAGTTGTTGGAAAAGACCTACCGTAGCTTTGTGGATAATGGGGCTAACCTCTCCGATAGCGACAAAGAAAAGTATCGCGAAATATCTATGAAGCTCTCTACATTGTCTCTTGATTTCGGGCAAAACGTGTTAAAATACAACAATTCTTGGCACAAGCACATCACTGATAAATCGAAACTGAAAGGTATTCCCGAGATGCAATTGACTATCGCCCAAGAAAAAGCAAAAGCGAAGGGATTGGACGGTTACGTTTTCGATTTGAGCACACCTAGCTATCTGACGATCATGAAGTATGCCGATGATTCCGAGTTGCGGAAAGAGTTCTACTTGAAATCCAGCGCAAAGTGCTATGGCGGTGAGTTTGACAACACTATCGTGATGAAAGACATTATCAACAACCGGTATGCGTTGGCGCAACTGCTTGGCTATAAAAATTATGCTGAATACGCATTGAAAGACCGCATGGCGGAAAATACAGGCAATGTCTATGAACTACTAGACAATCTATTGGAATACTCCTTGCCCGCTGCAAAAAACGAAATGGCTTCCTTGACCGAATTTGCAAAAAAACAGGGCTTCAAAGATGAAATTCAACGTTGGGACTTCACCTATTACTCTGAAAAACAAAAAAACGCATTGTATGATTTGAATGACGAAATGTTGAAACCGTATTTCAAATTAGAAAATGTCATCGATGGCGTGTTTGGATTGGCCACAACGTTATTTGATCTCAAATTTGTCCCGAACAAGGAAATACAAACCTACCATCCGGATGTGAAAGTATATGAAGTGTATCGTCACGACAAGTTCATGGCGGTTCTTTACATGGATTTCCATCCGCGCGATTCCAAGAAAGAGGGTGCATGGATGACCTCTTTCCGCGAGCAACATATTGACAAAGGCGGCCTTGATGTTCGGCCGTTAGTTTCCTTAGTGATGAACTTCACACCTTCCACAGCGGATCATCCCTCGTTGCTAACGTTCGACGAAGTGACAACCTTCTTGCACGAGTTTGGCCATGCTTTGCATGGGATGTTGTCGGAAGTGACTTACGAAAGTTTGGCAGGAACCAGCGTGCCGCGGGATTTCGTGGAACTGCCTTCACAACTCATGGAGAACTGGGCAGCGGAAAATGACTTCCTGAAAACGTTTGCATTCCACTACAAGACCGGCGAAGTGATCCCGCAAGCGTTGATCCAAAAGTTGCGCGATTACGACAACTTCATGGCAGGCTATACCTCTTGCCGCCAACTCTCGTTCGGCTATCTGGACATGATGTGGTACACCACTGATCCGTCCACGATCAAGGATGTCATCAAAATGGAACGTGCCATCATGGATAGAATGGAGGTGATGCCCGTAGTGCCGGGCTCCTGTATGAGCACTTCGTTCAATCATATCTTTTCGGGTGGTTATGCGGCTGGTTATTACAGCTACAAATGGTCGGAAGTGTTAGATGCCGATGCTTTCTCTCTGTTCCAAGAAAAGGGTATTTTTAACAAAAAAGTGGCCGACTCGCTGGTGGATAATATCCTTTCCGAGGGCGCTTCGGATAAGCCAATGCGCCTCTACGTGAACTTCCGCAGCCGCAGACCTGACAGTGATGCGTTGTTGAAACGGAGCGGATTGAAGAAATAATAAAAAAGTCGTAACTATTCAGCCTCTTGCAATCCAAGCGAGCGTTTGAAAGACGTTTTGCCCGTTTTTGATCGTAGTGTCAATCACCGATCGGATGACCGCAAAAGTTTTCGCACCGTTCATACTTCG
>JAITVP010000149.1 GCA_031285725.1 Bacteroidales bacterium | reverse complement strand
CGAAGTATGGACGGTGCGCAAACTTTTGCGGTCATCCGATCGGTGATTGACACTGCGATCAAAAACGGGCAAAACGTCTTTCAAACGCTCGCTTGGATTGCAAGAGGCTGAATAGTTACGTATCTTTTATACTATGAAATAAGAACCATACTGTCTACATATCATTAAACAATTAAAACCATCATGCTAGAATATAACACAGAACGCAATGATTTAATTATCAAAGAATACGGTAGAAACATTCAGAAGATGATCGAATATGCCGGAACGATTAAGGATTACAAGAAGAGGACGGAAACGGCGAGGGCGATCGTCAAGGTGATGTCGCAAATCAATCCGGATACGACCAATGCGAATCCGAACACCAAAAAACAGAGCGAATCGCCAGACTATTGGAACAAGCTATGGGATCACCTGTTTATCATCTCTAACTATCAATTGGATGTGGATTCGCCGTTCCCCAAACCCAAACTCACCGACCCCAAAGCGCAGGTTGTGAAGCACGATTACCGGAAAACGCCGATCCGTTACCGGACGTATGGGCGTAATATGGAACAGATTATCAAGACTATTTCGCAATATCCTGAAAAAGAACGTGATAGATTGATGAAAGCGTTGGCTAATCATTTGAAAAAATTATATCTAACCTATAATCGCGATTCCGTGGACGACAACTTGATTGTGGCACAACTTTTCGACCTTTCCGGTGGAAAATTAGCTCTTCCTAACGAGTTCATCTTGGAAGCTACCCGCGATATCCTGCGTCAAAAACAGCAGTTACTACAACAGCAACAATCCAAGGATGTCAATCCTAGAAACAACAAAAATAGGAACAAGAACAACAATAATAATAAGAAGAAAAAGAAGTAGATCGTTGTGAATATAGTTGATATACAAAATGTTTCCAAATATTTCTCTAACCATACGGCACTCGATGACGTCTCTTTCTCAATCCGGAAGGGAGTTGTTTTTGGTTTATTAGGGCCCAATGGTGCCGGAAAAACCACCCTTATCCGAATTTTGAACCAGATCACGATTCCCGACCAAGGTACTGTTCTTTTTAAAAGCCACGGACTCAACCGCTCCGATATTGCCCGCATTGGGTATTTACCCGAGGAACGCGGTCTTTACAAAAAGATGAAGGTAGGAGATCAGGCTGTCTATTTGGCTCGCTTGAAAGGTGTTCCGAAAGATATTGCTATACAGCGACTGAAATTCTATTTTGAAAAATTCAATATCACCAGCTGGTGGAACCGCAAGGTGGAGGAACTTTCGAAAGGAATGCAACAGAAGGTGCAGTTTATCACGACCATCATCCACGAGCCGGAGTTTCTGATCTTCGATGAGCCGTTCAGCGGTTTCGACCCCATCAACGCCAATCTGTTGAAAGACGAAATACTCGAACTCAAACGGTCGGGGGCAACGATCATACTCTCCACCCACAACATGGCGTCTGTGGAGGAGATTTGCGACGACATCGTCCTCATCAACAATTCCCGGAAAATCTTAGAGGGATCGTTGGTGGAGGTGAAGAGGAATTTTAGGGAAAATCTTTTCGAGATCATCATTTACAATGACCATGATCTCTCCGAACTCCCTTCCGACTTCGAGATCGTTTCCGACACCGTGAAGGATGATAAACGTACGTTCGTCATCAAACTATCTCACATTGAACAAACGAACAAGCTGCTTTCGTACTTTATGGAGAATGCCACGTTGAACTCTTTCAAAGAGATTCTCCCATCCATGAACGATATTTTCATCCAACAAGTAAACCGGTATAACGCACAACAACATGGGTAAAGTCAAGCTTATCATAGCCCGGGAATATCTGACCCGCGTGAAGAAACTCTCTTTTTTGATCATGACGTTGCTGGGGCCGATCCTCATGGCTGCCCTGATTATCGTACCGGTCTATATCGCCAACAAAAACCAAAAACAGGTCAAGGTGGTCGTGGTGGATGAGAATCAGTTTTTCATCAATGCGTTCAAGGATTCGAAGAGTGCTATTTTCTCTTACCGGTCGGGCAATTTTGACCAGATTAAGAGCGAGGCGCTAAGCGATGGAGACTATGATGCGGTACTCCATATTTTACAAGGCCATGCCGCCATCCGCTCCAACTTGTACTACTACAAGGAACCACCGATGAACCTGCGTGGAAATATTGAAGATCAATTAGATAAGATGTCGTTTGACAAGGTGTTGCAAGATACGTTCCAAGTCAATCCCAAAAAATTCGAACAGATCAAGGCCGGCACCAAAAGCCACGTCACGATGATCCAAACTGACGAATACGGCAACAGCAAGAAGCATTTTGCCGGGCTGAACCGGATTCTGGGTATTGTTTTAGGCTTTGCCATTTACATCTTTATCTTCATGTACTCATCGCAAGTACTACGCAGCGTGTTGGAAGAGAAGACCAACCGGATTGTGGAAGTCCTGCTCTCCTCGATCCGACCTATCCAATTGATGCTGGGGAAGATCGTGGGCGTGGCGTTAGTCGGATTGACACAGTTCTTCCTGTGGGTCGTTTTCACCGTTTTCATCATCGGTGCGACCACGTTGGTGAAACCGGATCTGTTCCGCAGCGAAATCCCACAAAACGACATCCCTGCCACCATGGTTACTCCGCAGATGGATAATGACTTAGACTTGCTTATGCTGATGCAAAACGGGCAAGGTATCGGCGAAGTGATCGAAACGTTCTACGGTATTTCGTTTGCACAGATCATTTGGTTGTTTCTCTTCTATTTTCTCTTCGGCTACTTGTTATATGCTGCGCTGTTCGCTTCCATCGGCTCGGCCGTGGACAACGAAGCTGACTCCAACCAATTCACAATGCCGGTCACTATTCCGTTGATTCTCACGATGGTGCTGATTGTACCTATTGCCGATGATCCGAGTGGCTCGCTGGCATGGTGGTTTTCCATGATCCCGTTCACCTCCCCGGTCGGCATGCTGGTACGGCTTCCATCGGGCGTTCCCGTGCCGGAACTGATCCTCTCCATGGGGCTCATGGTCGCTACCTTCGTCCTCAGCCTCTGGTTCGCTGCCAAAATCTACAAAACCGGAATTTTGATGTACGGGAAAAAGATCACATATAAGGATTTGTTTAAGTGGTTGAAGTATTAATGACTGAATGAAAAACAGAAAGCCCAATCACCTGCCATGGAAGACCTTGTCGCTTCGATTGCTTTCGGTACTTTCGGTGTTTATCATCTGCAAACTGTTTTTCTTTCTTTTTAACAAACCGGTGGCGACGGCAGATGGCGAAAGTGGCGGATTTCTTTACTGGGTGAATTTGATCCGGGGTATCATCCGGTACGATTTGTCAGCCAT
>JAITVP010000179.1 GCA_031285725.1 Bacteroidales bacterium | reverse complement strand
TCAGCTTGTTTCACGGCATATTGTTGGTCATATCCTTTTTTTAATTCTTCAAATTTAAAACTAATCGTGTCCAAAATATCGGGATGGATATAGTCGTAAAGACGTTGTTCTAAAACATCGATCCTGTAAAACAGCACCTCTGTTTTAGCCAAAGTCGCGGAGAGTTCTTCTTGAATCCAGTGCAAAGTTTTCCTGTCAAATTCATATTCCCGAGTTATGTCCGTGAGAAGATCTTTCTCCTGATCGGGGTAATATATTCTGTATCTGATATTTTTTTTGCCCATTTTAGGAGGAATACGTTGGAATGGGCAATTCTCCCAACCATTCACCGCAATACCATATGCTATGGTATAAGAGAGATGGGGGTGAGATTTTGCATTTTCAATTTCGTCATCATACCCGTATAGAGTAAAATCAGGATTCTTTTGGATATAAACATTCGCAACAGTATGTGCTGATTTGCAATATGTATATGCATCCGAAAGACGAAAAGATTGAATACATGCCAAGTATTGAAAATCTTTGGGCGTTGAGATAAAAAAAAACTCTTGTAACTCATCACTTGTCGTATTATTATCATTGGTATGACATTCTTGCAACTTCACATATCCTGATTGCATTCTATTTTGTTTTTCCGCAAATTTGAGAAACAGTTTGGGCATTTGTGCGAAAGTGCCCTGAGAACAAAAAAGAATAGCAAGCAGCACAAGGCTGCTTGCTATGGGAAAACAATTTGTTGCATGAATCCGATTCATGTTATCTATAGGTAATATCATTTACGGTTACACTCTCGCTTCGCACCAAATAACTGCTACCCGGTATAATAGCACCGGTGGAACTACCAACTTTTGCTTCACAAGCCGCACAACAACTCGTTAGTTCTGGCACACAGTATATAGTCATCACTCTATTTTTGTCCGTTTTTGTATAGGGAGGCTCACACTTTTTATCACCCGAACAATTGGGAACGGTCATGTTACATATACATGTAACCGTAATTGTTGGGCCTCCTACTTGAGCTTTTGTATTATTAACCGGCTCAAATTTCACCGGGTGTAATATGCGCATAGTTGTTTTCATCTCGGAAAACGTCTACCTGCACCTTGAGAGCTATTTTATCTCCACATCAACTCCACTTGGCAATTCGAGTTTCATCAATGCGTCAATCGTTTTGGAGGTGGTACCGTAAATATCCAATAATCTTTTGTAGGTGGAAAGTTCGAATTGTTCCCTCGCTTTCTTGTTCACGAAAGTAGAACGGTTCACCGTAAAGATTTTCTTGTGGGTGGGAAGCGGAATGGGGCCGATAAGCACCGTTTTGTCATCTTTCACGGAATTAACCGCCTTAACGATTTTTTCAGCTGATTTGTCAACCAAGGTGTGGTCGAATGATTTTAATTTGATTCTGATTCTGTGGCTCACGTTTACCTGTTTTTAATTATGAATATGCTTTAGATTACAATAAATATCTACCTGAATTTAACAAATATTCCTTCACTTCGCTCGGCACTTGGGCGTATTTCAAGAATTCCATGCTGTAAGTCGCCCTACCCGTTGAGATGGATCTCAAATGGGTCACGTAACCGAACATCTCCGCCAACGGTACATGAGCACGGATAATCTGATAGCCGATTTTCGCATCAATCTGTTCCAAAACGGCTCGCCGCCGGTTCAAATCACCCGTGATATTTCCGATGAACTCGTCCGGCGTAGTGATCTCCACCCCCATGATCGGTTCCAAAATGACCGTATTCCCTTTTTTGCAAGCTTCACGGAAACCCACTTTGGCGCAAATTTCAAACGACAATGAGTCCGAGTCCACACTGTGCGTACTCCCGTCAATCAATTTCACAGAGAGATTTTCCAATGGAAAACCATATTTTCCATTTTGCATAGCAGTTTTGAAACCCTTTTCCGCAGCGGTCACGTATTCCTTCGGCACCAAGCCGCCCTTAATGGCGTTTTCAAAGTGCAAATCTTTCTCTTCCAGCGGTAACGGCAGAATTTCAAAGGTCAGATCCGCAAACGAACCTCGGCCGCCACTCTGTCGTTTGTATACTTCTTTGTGGGTAATCGGTTCCACGAACGCCTCTTTATAAGCCACCCGCGGTTTTCCCGAATTACAATCCACGTTGAACTCGCGGCGCAAGCGGTCCAGCAGAATATCCAAGTGTAACTCGCCCATCCCGCTGATCACGGTTTGGTTAGCCGTCTCGTCAAATCGAACCATGAAAGTCGGGTCTTCTTCTGCCAACTTGCCCAATGCCTGCATCAATTTATCTTCATCGTCTTTCGTTTTCGGCTCCACGGCAATCGTGATTACCGGCTCCGGAAACTCTATATTTTCTAAGATGATCGGATGTTTTTCATCGGTCAAACTATCACCCGTATGAACGTCCTTCAATCCCACGATCGCCACGATTTGCCCCGCCCCAATCGTTTCTATTTGCTGCTGTTTGTTCGAGTGCATCTGCAAAACCTTCGACACCCGACCCCGTTTCCCTGTATTGGCGTTATACACTACCTCACCCGAATTCAGCGTGCCGGAATATATTTTCAAAAACACCAATCGTCCCACGTAAGGATCGGTGGCGATTTTGAATACCAACGCCGAAAACGGTCCATCCTGATCCATATTCCGAATTTCTTCCTTATCCGTTTTGGGATTGATTCCGTGCACGGGCGGCACATCAGCCGGCGAAGGCAGATACTCGATCACAGCATCAATCAACCGCTGCACTCCTTTATTTTTAAACGAAGCTCCACACACTACCGGACTGATTTTGTGATCCAACGTGCCTTTGCGGAGGGTAGCTTGAATCTCCTCCACCGTCAACGACTCAGGATCATCGAAAAATTTATCCATCAACGTCTCGTCCAATTCCGCCACGGTTTCAAGCAATTTCATCCGATACACCATCACTTCGTCCATCATCTCTTCCGGAATTTCCGCCTCCTCGTAAATATTCCCGCGATCTTCCTCATTCCACACGTAGGCTTTCATTTCGACTAAGTCAACAATGCCCAAGAAACCTTCTTCCGCTCCAATCGGCAGCTGGACGGGTACGGGATTGCCTTTCAACTTCTCTTCAATATCCCGAACGGCAGCAAAAAAATCAGCACCCGTCCTATCCATCTTATTAATAAAACAGATACGGGGTAAATTATACTTATTTGCCTGACGCCAAACGGTTTCGGATTGAGGCTGCACACAGCCCACGGCGCAGAAAATGGCCACGGCACCGTCCAAAATTCGCAGAGAACGCTCTACCTCAACGGTAAAATCAACATGACCGGGGGTGTCGATGATGTTGATTTTATAATCCTGATCGTGGAATTTCCATATCACGGTCGTAGCCGCACTGGTGATCGTTATACCCCTTTCCTGCTCCTGGATCATCCAATCCATCGTGGCAGTGCCTTCGTTAACCTCACCTATTTTATAATTTTTTCCGGTGTAATAGAGAATCCTCTCCGTAGTAGTCGTTTTACCGGCATCAATGTGCGCCATGATTCCGATATTTCTCACGTTAAGCAACGCTCTATACATAATGAACTTATTGAAAAAAAAATATTTTAGGCTACTATAATTATTTTAGTGTGGTTTAAAATCTAAAGTGCGAGAACGCCTTGTTAGCTTCCGCCATTCTGTGCGTATCCTCTTTACGTTTGAAAGCGGCACCTTCTTCTTTGTATGCTGCCATGATCTCAGCCGCCAATTTACTTGCCATGGTTTTTTCATGACGTTTGCGCGAGAAGTTGATCAAGTTTTTCATACCCACGGACTGTTTCCGTTCCGGCCGGAGTTCGGTAGGAATTTGGAAGGTTGCGCCCCCGATTCTTCTACTCTTTACTTCCAAAGCGGGCGTAACATTTGCCAACGCTTGTTTCCAAACCTCAATCGGATTTTGATCCAATTTGGTTTTGATGATATCCATGCTTTCGTAAAAAATTTGGAAAGCGGTTGTTTTCTTCCCTTGCAACATGAGGTTATTGACAAATTTGGTCACCATCACGTCATTAAATTTTGGATCGGGAAGGATGATCCGTTTTTTGGGTTTCGATTTTCTCATTTTACTGTAACTTCTCTATATTAGTTACTCTCGCGTCTTCCATTTTGATGCCCACTTTCCATTTACTATTTAATTTAGTATGCTTTATAATTACTTAGCTTTTCTTTTTCGGACGTTTTGCACCATATTTCGAGCGGCCTTGCAATCTACCGCTAACGCCGGCAGAGTCCAACGCACCTCTCACGATATGGTACCGCACACCAGGAAGGTCTTTCACACGACCGCCTCTCACCAACACGATGGAGTGCTCTTGCAAATTGTGCCCTTCGCCCGGAATGTAAGCGTTCACCTCTTTTTGATTGGTCAAACGCACTCTGGCTACTTTACGCATGGCGGAGTTAGGTTTTTTAGGAGTCGTGGTGTAAACTCTCAAACAAACGCCGCGCCGTTGCGGACAAGAATCCAAAGCTTTGGATTTGCTTTGCGAAGTGATCTTTTTTCTTCCTTTTCTTACTAATTGTTGTATTGTCGGCATACGATAAAATAATTTAAACTTTTAATTTTCAATAAAAAAGTCCCATTTTTTTTTGGGACTGCAAAAATACATTTTTTTTCATTCAAAAATCCGTGCAATAATATTTTTTCCGAGAAGGCTTTGGAACTACTCGTCCACTAATTACTCTTCGCCCTTTTCGGCATCTCATCCGGCGTCCCCTTCAAGTCGCCTTCTTTCCTCATCACTGGCGACACCGGGGCTGCTTTCCGTTTTTCCCGCATAGTAGCCAATTCTTTTTTGAAATCTTTCTCTAGTTTGTAATATGCCACTACGTTCGCCGGCGTTAAAATCTCTTTGATTTGTTCATAAAACTGCGTTTCCGCCTTGAGCAAATCTTGTTTCATCTTCATTTTCCGGTCATAGTAGGCAATCACGCGTTCGGGATCCATCTCCTCCTCGTTCATCTCCCCTTTTTCCCTTTTGAGGCCTTCTTTTTCCAAAGAGGCCTTAAAATCTTTGTGAATTTTGCTTTCTTGTTCTGCATATTTGTCGAAAACAGTCCAAAATTGCTCGGCTTCTTTATCCGACAACACTAAATTTTTCTTAAAAAACACTTTTTTCATTTCTATAATGCTTTGTTTAGCGGTTCCTTGCAACTGCTCTCTCTGCATGGGAGGTCTTTCGGGTTTCGCCGGTTCTTGCGCATATCCTGTTAAGGAAATCAGCATCACCATCATACTCAGCATCATTACTTTTCTCGTTTTCATAACTTTACATTTTTTGGTCATTAATAGTAGATATCGTACATGGTTTCTTCCACGTAATAATCCAGCATTTGGTAATCTTCATCCCGCATCTTGCCAGCATCCATCATCTCCTCAATAGCCGTGACTTGTTTTTCCAAATCCTGGGCGATTTGTCTCGTTTGTTGTTCCGAAATCGCATTATACGCTAATAATTTTTCTTCTATTTTCTCTATCTCACTGAAAAACGCATCCATCGTTTCGGTGGAATGGGTTTCTGTTTCATTCGCATTATGCAACGCAACCGGCGGTTCTTCGTTCGGAAGGAAAAATACGAGACCCAACAAGACGATCACACAAGCGGCGGTTGATGAAATCCACAACGTGATCCGGTTTCGCTTTCTTCGTCTTTTTTCTACCGAAATTCTTTGGAGAACGGTTTCCTCAAGATAGTTGAAATAGCCGTCGGGAACTTTATATCCATCCACTATTTTATCTTTTTCAAAATCTATGATTGGCATGGTTTTTCAAATTTTCAAAAAAACGGTCAGTTGACCAACTTCTACTTTGTTGGTTTAATGTTTCGACAAAAATTCCTCCACTTTCTTCATTGCGAAATGGTATGAAGCCTTCAATGCCCCAACGGAAGTGTCTAACATCTTGGACATCTCTTCATAAGGCATTTCATCGTAATAGCGTAACGTAAAGACAATACGCTGTTTTTCAGGCAGTCGGATGATGGCTTCCTGCAATAACCGTTCGATTTTGTCGGAAGATATATATCTCTCCTCAGCAGCGGTTTTCAAGGTGTAGGTGGCATAATCATCATCATACAAATTCAACAATTTTTTCCGCCGGTCGATGAAAGTCAGGGATTCGTTCATGCAGATGCGCAAAATCCAAGTCCGGAGGCTCGAATCGCCCCGAAATTGATTTAAATGCCGCCAAATTTTAATCAACACGTTTTGGCTCACATCGTTAGCATCTTCATGGGATACTACAACCCGACGCACAGCATAATAAATATCGGTTTTGTATTTCTCAACCAAGAGTTTATATCCTTCCTCCTTGGTTTTTTCGTTGGAAAACAACGATAGTATCCGGGAATCTTCTGCTTTTGTGAGCATGCTGTTTCTTTATCGCTTATTTCCGCCCCATTACCTTCTTCGCCGCCGTAACGATGTGTGGCATGTCCAAACCGTACTCGTTCATGAGTTGGGAAGGGGTTCCGCTTTCGCCGAATTTGTCGTCCACTGCGACAAACTCTACCGGAGTCGGGAGTTTTCTAGCTAAAAGTTGGCAAATTGAATCACCCAGTCCTCCGTTGAAGAGGTGTTCTTCGGCGGTAACAGCGCATTTCGTTTTTCCCACACTTTCCAAAATCGCCACTTCGTCCAACGGTTTAATCGTATGTATATTGATAACTTCTGCGGAAATTCCTTCCTGATATAATTGATACGCCGCTTCCAACGCAGAATATACCAAATGGCCCATCGCAAAAATGGAGACATCACTGCCCTCTTGCATCTTGATGGCTTTGCCGATCTCGAATTTAGCCTCTTCCGGAGTAAAATTGGGCACGGATGGTCTTCCGAATCTTAGGTAAACGGGACCAACATGTTTCGCCACCGCAATCGTGGCCAGCTTGGTTTGGTTAAAATCACAAGGATTGATCACCACCATGTTCGGGAGCATCTTCATCAGCCCGATGTCTTCCATGATTTGGTGGGTGGCACCGTCTTCACCCAGCGTGATGCCGGCGTGCGACGCGGCGATCTTCACATTAAGATCTGAGTAAGCCACGGAAACCCGGATTTGGTCATACACTCGGCCGGTCACGAAAGCGGCGAAAGAGCCGGCGAAAGGAATCTTTCCACTCAACGCCAATCCGGCGGACATGCCGATCATGTTCGCTTCCGCAATGCCGGTTTGAATGAAACGATCCGGATATTTTTCCTGGAAAGCATCCATCTTCAAACTTCCGGTCAAATCGGCGCACAACGCAACCACATCGGGATTCATCTCTCCCAAAGCGAGCAAGCCCGCTCCAAACCCTGAACGGGTATCCTTACTTTCTTTCACTTGTATTGGATTCATGTCAAAAAAATTTTCGGCAAAAATAATGAATAAACCGAATGGGAAATCCATCCGGTTCCGTATATTCAATCATTCAATGCGTCATGAAGTTGTTAAATCATTGAACTACTTGTACCATTTCACCTTCCGCGAAGCGTACATCGCAACACCCAAGATCACAAAAAGTCCGATGCTACCAATCAACAGGGCTGTGTCTTCCATTTGCAGGATCATATAGAGGAATAGATACAATGCGAAAAGTAAGCCGAAAAGGATGCTGGTGGTTTTCAGATTTTTGAAGATGGAGTAGGCATAACCTGTTATCAAACTAATAGTTGCGATAGATGCGATGAAGTAGGCGATACCGAAACCGATCCGTTCGGAGATGGAAAGGAGTAACGTGTAGAAGATCATCAACGCCAAACCGACCAAAAGATATTGCACCGGATGGATTCTTTTTTTCGTCAATAACTCCACGAAAAAGAAGACTAAAAAGGTCAGAGCGATGAAAAGCATGGAATATTTGGCAGAACGAGTGTTTTGTTGGTAATGATCCACCATCTCCACCAAACAGATTCCGAAAGACGAACCATCAAAATAGGGTTGCGTATTTTCTGTCCAAGTGGCGGGAATGGCTCGGTTGATCTCCAGCACATTCCAAGATGCCTCGAAACCGTTGGTCGAAATCGTGTAGGTTGGAGAGAATTTCCCGATGAATCCCGGCGATGGCCAAACTCCTTTCACGACAACATGGCTATTTTTCCCGACGGGGATGAAGTTCATCTTCTCGCTGCCGTTGAGTTTCAACTCGCAGTGATAGTTGATATTCCCCTCGTCATTCCAAAAATCTCCGTCTGAAACATCGAAAATCAGCGCATTCTCGTCCCCCTTGATCCACTCTCCGGCCTTGACATCCAGTTCTTTTCCTTGCAGGTTCATCTTCGCATGGCTGACCACGCCCCGCAGGTCGGAGATGCCCAGCAACACGGAAGCCTTTTCCCAATGAATTTCACTGTTTGGCACACTTAAATCCTTTAACGTGCTGAAATTTCCTTTAATTTTAACACGACTTTGATAGAGCATAGCCTTATAAATTCCATAATACCGTTCTTCTGGAAACAATTCCACATCAATATCCAATTCCTGTGGAGCCACATACAACACATGTTCTGATTTAACTTCTTGATTTTGTGAATTTAACAATGTCGTTATGTAAGGAACCGCCAAGATCGGACCCGTGATTTTTTGCGCTAAACTCCATTTCTCATTGATTGTGCGGATCGTTTCCCGACTCCTCTCCTTCCGTTCGTAAATGAGATTTTGAATCATGACGTTGGGGATAAACATCACAAGGATTAAAATGCCGACAATGAGGGATTTGAAGGTTATGGAATCCGTGAATTTTTCATTTTTTCCCATTTCTTTTTCCATAATTGATATTTTTTAAGTTGAAATTGTCAAAAATTAATTGTTGAACAGAAGAATGATACGTAAGTTCAATGATTTCAAAAAATTAGTATCATTCTTTTTAAAAGGCATTTCTTTCGATTCAGTTATTCAAATTCCGGATTCCTACTTTCATACTCCGGTACCATGTCTTTCAATTTCGCTACCACTTCGATGGGTTCACTGTCGCGCATGGCTATCAAGTTATTAATTTCTTGGGTAATTTTGCCGTATTCGTAAGTCCGCACTTGGGCGATCATGATCTTGTTGTGGTGGGTTTTGATGGTATTTTCCTGATTAGCTAATAGTTCCTCATACAATTTTTCTCCAGGGCGCAGACCGGTGTATTGGATTTGGATATCCTTACCCGGTTCTAATCCTGATAAACGGATCATTTTGGCAGCTAAGTCAATGATTTTAACAGATTTTCCCATGTCGAAGATATAGATTTCTCCACCATTTCCCATCGCCCCGGCATTGATCACCAACTGACACGCTTCCGGAATCGTCATAAAATAGCGGGTAACATTAGGATCGGTCACGGTGATAGGCCCGCCCTCCTCAATCTGCTTGCGGAAAATAGGAATCACGGAGCCGTTGGAACCCAATACGTTACCGAAGCGGGTAGTCACAAACTTCGTGGTTTGCTGGGCGAAATTGAGCGATTGCACGTAGATTTCCGCAATCCGCTTAGAGACACCCATCACGGTGGATGGATTGACGGCCTTGTCGGTCGAGATCATCACGAATTTCTCTACGCCGTGCTTCACCGCCAAATCCGCCATTTGCTTAGTCCCTTCCACATTCACTTTGATAGCGGCATTCACGTTGAACTCCATCATCGGGACATGCTTGTAGGCCGCGGCATGATAAATCAGATCAGGATGATATTTCTCCATAATCGCCTCCATCTTCTCTTGATCAAGAATATTGGCGATCTCTATGTTAATATTGGTCAATTTATTGTAAACATAACACTCATTGTAAAGAAAAAACATCGGCGTTTCCGCATTATCCACCAAAATCAGTTGCCGGTAATTGAACTTCATCAACTGCCTCACCAACTCACTTCCGATCGACCCGGCCGCTCCGGTGATCAGTATCACCCTGTCTTTTAAATTTTTATTAATGAGCGATTGATCTAATACGATGGGTTCTCGTTCCAGTAAATCCTCGATTTTGATCTTTTTGATCTGATGGAAACTCAATTCGCCATTGATCCAACGTGTCACCGGTGGAACAACCAGCACTTTTACTTTATATTGCAAGGCGATGTCGGTGATCTCCGCTTTCTTCTTTGCCGGCAAATTCAAAATAGCGATAATGAGAAAGGAAGTGTTGTTTTTTTGCAGATAATCGGCCAATTGTTTGGATGAATACACCTTGGTGTTCTCCACTTTCTTGCCCACCTTTTTTTCATCGTCGTCAAAAAACGCCTGCACATTGTATTTGCTACTGGTATCTCTGTCCAAGGCTCTTTTTGTGGTTAAACCTGCTTCACCCGCTCCGAAAATCACAATATTTTTCTTGTTTTTGGTTGGATTTACCGTTTCCAAATAGAAAATTTTAAAAGCGAACCTGTAAAAAACCAGGATAAACGTGGTGATAAAAAACTCCATGATCAAAATGGAGGTGGGAATGACAAATTGCTTTGTAATTAAAAAAGAAAGAATATTAACAAAGAAAAGGAACACTGTGGCGGAAAAACAGGCGAAAAAAATCTTCACCACATCTTTGGTATTCGTGAAACGCACCACAATGGAAGGCATTTTGAAAATCAGGAAACTAATCAGCCGCACAACCAAGATGGTAAAGATGATGATGGCGTATTCTTTCATGGAAAAATACACCGGCACGTGAAAATTTTCCCGGAGAATAATAGCGAAGCATGTACTGAAAAGTATCACCAACAGGTCGATGAGCAACACAAACCAAGCAGGCATGATCTTTAGTTTTTGGAAAAAACGTCGCATTATATTCATTTCATTTTAAATTTCAGAAATTATTCCATCACATAGACACGCTGCACTCGTTTAGACAGGGAGGTGAGCAATTCGTAAGGAATTGTATTAATAGATTTTGCAATTTCATCCACTGGATTTTCTTCACCGTAAACAATCACCTCATCGCCGATCTGCACATCCAACCCCGTAACATCAATAACGGTCATATCCATGCTTATTTTCCCTAAAATGTTCCGTTTCTCGCCTTTCACAACTACTTTCCCCGCACCGTTACTCAATGCCAACGGCAAACCATCGGCATACCCGATCGGAATCACAGCCACCGTCATGTCATCCGCCGCAGCAAATGTGCGATTATATCCTATTGTATCGCCTTTTTTAACAGTTTTTATCTGCGTGATAACGGTTTTCAAAGTAATGGCGTGTTGAAGTTGCACACGATATTCCTGAATCGGGGAAAATCCGTACAATCCTAAACCTAACCGAACCATATCCATTTGCGCTTCGGGGAAACGGGCAATTCCTGACGAATTCAAGATGTGACGCAAAATCGGATAATCAAAAGCGTCTCTAAATCGTTGATTCATAATATCAAAACGACGGATCTGCTCTTTCGTAAAATGATCATCCACCGCATCTTCGGAAGATGCCAGATGGGAAAAAACAGAAGCGATTTTCAGTTTCGGATTGCTCTTGATTTTTTGAATCAACGGATCGATATCCTCCTCATCAAAACCTAAGCGATGCATACCGCTATCTATCTTTATATGGATTTTAAATTGCTCTATTTCAAGATGATTTTCCAAAACCCACTCTAATTTTTCCAAATAGTGTAAATTGAAAATTTCAGGTTCCAGATCATATTCCACCATCATGTCGAAACTATGCGCTTCAGCGCCAAGGACAATGATGGGGGTTTTGATGTCACGAAGTCGCAAGTGCACTCCTTCATCCGTATAAGCAACTGCGAGATAATCAATATTATGATAACATATTTCATGAATCAGTTCCGCATCGCCCAAACCATAACAGAGAGCCTTCACCATCGCCACGATTTGGGTTTGGGGTTGCAATTTACTTCTGAAAAAATTGAGATTATGGATAATGGCAGGCAGACTCACCTGCAATATCGTGCGGTGTGTCCGCATCCGTAGCAAATCGACAATCTGTTCAAAGTGAAAACTCCTCGCCCCTTTTATCAAAATACTCTCTTTGAAAAAGTCCATTTTACGGATCGAAGATAATATTTTTTCGGTATTTTCAAAAAAACATTGTTCGGAAATCTTAAAACAATGTTGATGCTGGTAAAATCCTTTTCCTACTGTCAACAATCTGTCTATTTTATGAGAGAGCAAAAGATTGTTAATTTCCGTATAATCTTGATCGTTGAACGCTTTTATCTGTTCAAAATCAGAAAGTATAACGCATTTTTTCCCAAAAGGACTTTGAGATAATTGAAATTGCAAGGCGATACGTAAAGAATTGATATCCAAGCTATACGTATCATTAATGATGATTGATTGGTTCAGAGCCTCAATCACCTCCATGCGCATCTGAATGGATTGCAAGCGGGCAAGGCGAGCGTTCACCTCATCCCAGCCAAAACCAAGGAAAAGCATGGTCACTGCAGCGTGGGTCGCATTTTCAATGGAGGCTTGATCTACAAACGGAATCGTTATTATCCCTTCTTCAAATTTGATTTCAGTCGAACTATTAATTTCGACCATGTCCAAAATTCTATACGTGGCGTTTTCTGCTTTTCCCCATGAGATCAATTGAAGAGATGGATTGTTTATTTCCATTATTTCCTCATCCGCATGATCTTTGTTATAAATCAGTATTTTGGCATGAGTGAAGAGTGTGAGTTTTTCCTGTAATTTCTCTTTTTTGTTATTGAAAAAAGAGGCATGCGCTTCTCCGATATTTGTTAAAATCCCGATCGTGGGGTGGATGATTTGTTCTAATTTTGCCATCTCCCCGACTTCAGAAATGCCCGCCTCGAAAATGGCTAATCGGTGTTGCGGTTTCATTTTCCACACCGAAAATGGCACGCCAATCTGGGAATTGTAACTATTGGGACTTTTCACGATGCTGCAGCAATCCGCCAACATTTGCGCCAGCCATTCCTTGACGATGGTTTTCCCGTTACTGCCCGTAATGCCAATCACGTGAATATCAAATTGTTGCCTGTGAAAAGCAGCTAATTGCTGCATGGCTGTCACCGCATCAGTCACTTCAATGAAATTTGCTTTGGATTTTCCAGCGTAATTCGCTATGGGCTCCGTAATCACAAAATTACGAACTCCTCTCCGAAGAAGTTCATCAATATAAAAATGCCCGTCATTCCGTGCGGTTTTTATTGCAAAAAAGAGAGTCTTTTCGGGATCATAAAGTTGTCGACTGTCAAAGCAGACTTCCGAAACAAGCGCATCAGAATCAGTCAAGCAATCATGAGAGGCCTTGAGTATTGTGGAAATTTCGGAGATTTTGTACATAACATTTTTCATATAAGTGCACTTAGCTTCTTCATTTTTAGAGAAGAACGTATTAAAAGGTTCGTAGCCTTCTTTTTCTAATCCAACTGTTGTCCTGCTTCCAACAATTTTCGTGTCCGTGTGAGAGTATGGTGTTGTTCCAACAAGTTCACCGTTAAGGTAAACTTTTGCTCCATTTGGATTAGATAGGATCATTGTCGTATTGGCAACTTGCAAATAGAATAGCACCCGCTAACAGTACGGAAATTATTTTTGTTGACATTGTTCGATTTTTCATCTCTATTAATATTAAAAGCTATAAGTTTTTGCTGTATCATTGTTCGCAAAGACGACTGTTTCCACCGTGTCCTCCAAATCGAAAAACTCCTCAAATACAGTTTCCGTTGCGCTTCGTATCATGATGGAATGGTCGAAACCGTATTCCGCAAACGGATTCCTTTTATTGGCTTGGGCGG
>JAITVP010000103.1 GCA_031285725.1 Bacteroidales bacterium | reverse complement strand
AGTCCTCGTTGGAGAGGGGTTCTTGTGGTTTCTTCGCCTCTTCTTTTGAAGTTTGCGCCTGCAATAACCCTATGCAAAACAGGGTGATCAGAAGTAACGTCGTTTTTTTCATATTGTGTCTATTTTTGGATTGCATCGAAATCGCAATCCTCGCCTCTCAAATACCCCACCGCATTCTCAAAAATATTCTGCACCTTATTTCCTTCTATATTTTTGTAAAGATCCTCCCCTTTTCGTTCACTATGTCCCATTTTTCCCAGAATCTTGCCGCAAGAGGAGACAATGCCCTCAATGGCATAATACGAGCCGTTCGGATTGTGATTTTCGTCCATGCTTGGTTGACCATCGAAATCGCAATAGCGGAAGGCGACTTGATTGTTTTCAAAAAGCATCTTCGCTAATTCTTCACTCACCACGAATTTTCCCTCGCCGTGACTGATTGCGATGCGGTGCGTTTCGCCAACGTGGAAAGAGGAGAGCCACGGAGAAGCGGTACTCGCCACTACCGTTTTGGTTATGTGGGAGATATGACGATTGATATCGTTGCGGTACAACGTTGGGGAGACAGCGTTCACTTGGCCGATTTGACCGAACGGGAGCAGTCCGGATTTCACCAAGGCTTGAAAGCCGTTACAAATTCCCACGATCAGGTGGTTTTTCACCAACAACCGTTCAATCGCCGCTTTAATCTTCTTATTACACAGCATATTGGCAATGAACTTGCCACTGCCGTCAGGCTCGTCGCCGGAACTAAATCCGCCGCTGAGCGCCAAAATATGACACTCATCAATTTTCCTCACCATCTCTTCAATCGAGCTGTTGATCTCGGTTTCATCCAGATTCCGGAAAACGAAAATGTCGGTTTCGGCACCCTCTTCCTCGAAAGCGCGTGCCGTGTCGTAATCGCAATTCGTACCCGGAAACACGGGTAATAATACTTTCACTTTTTCCACCGGAGCCATCGGTTTCAGATTATTTTGGGTAGATTTCGGAGTAAATTTCGGGGTAATAGTGTTAAACACACTCTTTTTCGTTTCGGGATAGATTGCTCCGAACGTGCCACGCCAAGCCTCGAAGCAACGTTGTTTGTCTATTATTTCGCCGTTAACTTGATAAATTTCAGAAATTTTTCCTAACCGTATCGCTTGCGGATAGTGCAACTCTTTTTCACTTTCCACCACGAAACTGCCATATCCATAATCAAATAATGGTTCATTTGTGGTGATGTTAAAGCCCAGGTTGTTACCAAGACTCATCTTCACCAATGCTTCCATTAGGCCGCCAAATTGCAATGTGAAGGCGGAGATGATGTTTTTATTCAAAATCTCTTGATGGATGAAGTCGAAATTAGCTTTCAATTGCGGCACGTTCGGCCGGGTGTTTTCGGGTGTATGCTTGATGAAATAGAGATAATGCCCCGTTTTTTTAAATTCGGGAGAAATGATGTGCGAGGCTTTTCCGGTGGTTACCGCAAACGAAACCAAGGTTGGCGGAACATTCAAATTCTTGAACGTGCCACTCATGGAGTCTTTACCGCCGATTGCCGGCAGGTGAAACTCGTGCTGCATATAGATCGCGCCCAACAGCGCGGCAAACGGTTTTCCCCATTTGCTGTCATCCTTTAATAATTTCTCAAAATACTCTTGGAAAGTAAATCTAACTTTCTTATAATCTCCCCCTACGGCGATGATCTTCGCCAACGATTCCACAATCGCATACATTGACCCATGGAACGGCGATTTGTAAGCGATATAGGGATTGTATCCGAAAGCCATCAAACTCGCCGTATCGGTATGTCCACGTCTCACAGGGAGTTTCTGCACGCTGGCCTGTGACTCGGTCAGTTGGTGTTTTCCCCCGAAAGGCATCAACACTGTGCCGGCACCGATCGTTGCATCGAACATCTCGATCATCCCTTTCTGCGAAGTCACATTGAGCGAAGCCAGCATATTCAATATTTTTTCTTCTATTGTATTTCCATTGTATTCAATCGGTTTCATCACGTCTTCGGGAATCGGATTGACGGTTACGTCCACTTTCTGGCGCACACCATTCGTGTTGATGAAATCGCGGGAAAGGTCAACGATCATGTTCCCATTCCACGTCATCTGCAATCTATTCTTATCTGTAACTTCTGCAATAACAGTAGCTTCTATGTTTTCTTGACGACAATGTTCAAAGAATTTTTCCACATCTTTTTTATCCACCACCACGCTCATCCTTTCCTGTGACTCGCTAATGGCTATTTCAGTGCCGTTCAACCCTTTGTATTTCACGGGCACAGCATCGAGGTTAATGGAAAGTCCGTCGGCCAGCTCACCGATCGCCACGCTGACTCCACCCGCGCCAAAATCGTTCGACCGTTTGATCAACTTCGTTACTTCCGGATTACGGAAAAGATGCTGTATTTTGCGCTCTTCGGGCGCATTACCCTTTTGTACTTCCGCCGTACACACCTCCAAGGAACTCTCCGTGTGTTCTTTCGACGAGCCGGTTGCCCCACCAATGCCGTCACGGCCGGTCCGACCTCCAAACATGATGACGATATCGCCGGGCTGTGGCTCTTCGCGGATCACGGAGCTGGCCGGCACCGCGCCCACCACGGCTCCAATTTACAATCGTTTCGCTTTGTAACCATCATGATATAACTCTCTGACGAAGGTAGTTGCCAAACCGATCTGGTTGCCGTATGACGAATAGCCATGCGCCGCCGTCTTCGAAATCACCTGCTGCGGCAATTTTCCCTCCAGCGTTTGGCAGAACGGTTCTGTAATGTCGCCCGCACCGGTTACCCGCATCGCTTGATAGACATAACTCCGTCCGCTCAGCGGATCGCGGATTGCACCGCCCACACAGGTTGACGCTCCACCAAACGGCTCTATTTCAGTGGGATGGTTGTGTGTTTCGTTTTTAAACATCAGCAACCACTTCTCCATTTTCCCGTCCACATCCACATCCACGTAAACGCTACACGCATTGATCTCCTCCGAAATTTCCAGATCGGAAAGGTTGCCGGTTTTGCGTTCGTATTTGCCGCAGATCGTACCCATATCCATGAGTGTCACCGGCTTTTCACCACCGTGTACCTCTTTCCGAAGTTGCATGTAACGGAAAAACGCCTCCTGCAGCTGATCTGAAAACAACGAAGGTTTAAAGGTGATCTTCTCCAACTCGGTCTCAAACGTGGTGTGGCGGCAGTGGTCGCTCCAGTAGGTATCCAACATTTTAATCTCCGTTTCAGAAGGATTCCGTCTCTCCTCATTCTTGAAATAATCTTGAATGAAAAGAAAATCCTCCAATGACATCGCCAGTGAAAGCTCGTCTCGGAAAGCGGACACCTGTTCTTTTGTGTAATCTATAAATTTATCATACACAGGCACTTGCATCACTTCCACATCCTCGTGAAACTCCAAGATCGCCATGTTTTTCTCCCGGGCTTCCACCTCGTTGATCACGTTTTTCCTGATCTTTTGCAGATCTTCCGCAGAAACGCCATCATCCACGATAATCAACTTCGCACTGCGGATGATCGCTTTGTTCTTCGGATCGATGAGCGAAAGGCACTGCATGGCACTGTCGGCCCGCTGATCAAACTGACCGGGAAGGAATTCCACGGCAAAGCCATGCAATCTACCACTGAGGTCAAAAGTATCATATAGATCATCCGTCACCGGTTCGGAAAAAACGGTGCTCTTGGCTTGTTCTAATAATGCTGGGTCGATATGGAAAACGTCATATACGTTAATTAATCTTAATTGCTTAATAGTTAAATGCAAGTTTGCGTTCAAATCGTTCAGCAAATTTTGGGCTTCGACTTGAAAACTTGCCTTTTTTTCTACGAAAAGGCGGAAATTAAACATATTCATGGGTTAAAAATTGCAACCGCAAAGATACAGAAAAAAGGGGCAAAAAAAGGATCGGAAGAGCGAGCGAAATCTATCTTTATCGGTGGATTTTAATTTTTTCATAGCCACTATTAAACATGGGATAACCAAAGGAATAGGCAAAACCAAAACCCATCTGGCATTTTTCATATTCTTTCCCATTGATCGTAAAACATACTGTAATATTCTTATTTTCAAACGGTTTTAATATTTCAATTTTCTCGGAAAGGGTTACTTTGGAATACCATCTGTCTTTCCTTTTGGCGAAAACCACATTTAGCGAGGCGGGAAGTTCGGCATGATTGAAATTAATTTCATAAGGATAAGGATTGGTGATGGTTATGGGAATTTCAACTTGTTGTCCATCTTCAAAATCATGTTCTTCCAGATTAAAATCGACACGGAGCTTCGAAATCGGCATATAGCTTTCTATCTCTCTCATCCAGTACGTTTTACCATTAACTATATGGGATTGACTCAAAGTATCACTTTTATTTGTTAACATCACCACGGGTTTTTGAAAATAGGCTTCATCAAAATTCCATATATCATATTGATTTTGCCGATAAAGCATATCGTTCAGCAAAACAGCTTGTTTACCGGTATAGTAGGTATAAATCGACGGTTTTTGGTAACTGTTCCGGAAAAGAATGGGTTTGTCGTGCGCAATTTCCGAGAATTGATTGGCTAACTGTTTATGTCCATTAAAACCGAAAGATAGGTTAAAAAAGTTCACAGCGATTTCCATGCTCAGTACCAATATGATAATAATGACCGGAAAGATGTAGCGCAGGGTCAGTTTGCGTATTTTCACATTCTGGTCACAGTATTTATAAAAAAGGATAATCAAGGGAATAGCTATGGTGATGGTCCAATGCGGTTCCACGTGTCCTTTGAAAGCCGTCAGGAAAAAGAAGACGATGAACCCGCCAACGATAAAGAACAGAGCACGCTCAAAGGGGTTTTCCGGCCGGAATTTGACAAGAATCACAAGGGTCAAAACAAACATAACCGGATTGAAAACCACAAGCTGGTTGAGCCAATATTCTATCAGATAGAAAAATTTGAAACCGCTGGAGCGATCGATCAAATGATAGGAGAATGAGGGAAAACCGTGATCTATCTGCCATGCAATATGAGGCAACAACAATAGGGCTGTTATTAAAACAGAACAATAAAAATATTTGTTTTTCAACAATTTGAGATTTGACAGGAGAACCAATCCCATAACCAGCAACGCATGATATTTGGAATAGATCATTCCCGCCATGGAGATTCCCATCAACAGGGATAAGGAGAAGGTGTTTTTCTCCAAAAATTTTTTATAAAAATACAAAAACAGTGTAACAAACAACAAAAGTGGCACATCGGGCACCATCACAAAGCCATATACCTGAAACATAATGATGGATGCGGCTATTCCAAAAAACAACAAAACTTTTGATTTTGTAGGAGATTTTTCATCGACAATCTTCCACAACAGGATAATTTCAATGATTTGGGAGATGACCGCCCATAAGCGCGTGCCTAATTCACCCTTGATGAAAGAACCCATTTTTATGAAGAGAGCCACCATCGGCGGGTGATCGAAATAGCCCCAGTCCAAGTAACGGGCATACATAGCATAATACGCCTCATCGTCCAATATTTCGGTGAAATGGCTTTGCAAAAGCTTGACTATTGCCCAAACTGACAATAGACAGATAAACAAACTTTTAGGCGAGATTTCGGGAAAACGCTGTTTATCTATGAAGTGTTTCAATGTATAATGTGTTTAATGATTAAAAACCTGCCATTTTGTGTAATTATGGTACAATTTATGCAAGGGGCAAATATGCAAAAAAAATGGTAACTATTCAGCCTCTTGCAATCCAAGCGAGCGTTTGAAAGACGTTTTGCCCGTTTTTGATCGTAGTGTCAATCACCAATCGGATGACCGCAAAAGTTTGCGCACCGTCCATACTTCGGAAAAGCCCCGACACCTTTTGTTTGGCCTTGAATGTTCTCACGGCACGCTCCGAACCGTTGTTATCCGTCGGGACGTCCCACTGATGGAGGAACAGAAACAGATGCTGTCTGTAACGTGTCATCCTGTTCCTGAAAGCAAGCAGG
>JAITVP010000188.1 GCA_031285725.1 Bacteroidales bacterium | reverse complement strand
CTCCATTTTCCATGCGCTGAACCAGAAAGCCATCGCCCGGACGTATGCCAAAGACACGAGTAAAAAATACGAGGATTTGAACCTCATCGTGGCACACATGGGTGGTGGTATCAGTGTGGGTGCGCACGACCATGGCAGAATCATTGATGTGAACCAAGCGTTGGATGGTACCGGTCCGTTCTCTCCCGAACGTTCCGGAACATTGCCGATGAACAAGGTGATACAAGCTTGTTTCAGTGGTAAATACACGCTTGATGAGATGAAGAAAATGATCGTGGGAAAAGGCGGCTATGTAGCCTATTTCGGTACCAACGATGCCATAGCGATCGAAAAAGCGGCGCAAGACGGCGACCCGAAAGCGAAAATGATCGAAAACGCCATGGCATACCAAGTGGCGAAAGAAATCGGGGGAGCGGCAGCCGTGCTGAAAGGAAAAATCGACGCGATCCTCCTCACTGGCGGATTGGCATACGGCAAACCGCTCGTTCAAGAAATCAAACAATACATCACATGGATCGCTCCTATTTTCGAATATCCCGGCGAGGACGAAATGCGGGCGTTGGCGATGAATGCGCTTATGATCCTTAACGGCGAAATCGAAGCTAAGGATTACGAATAATGAAGATCGCCGTATATTGCCGGAATGCGAATCCCCAAGATGAGGAGTTTGCCAACGAGATGATACATACCCTATTACAGGATGGTCACGAGATTTGGGTCACAAAACATTTGAAAACGATTTTCGACGATATACAACAATTTGATAATCATAATCATCTAAAAAACAGCAGTGCCATCGACTTCCTCTTCTCGTTGGGAGGTGATGGCACTTTTTTAGAAGCCGCTGCCATCGTGGGCGATCTCGGAATCCCGATTGTTGGCATCAATACTGGACGCATTGGTTTTTTGACCGGAATTAACAAAAAAGACTTCCAAAGTGCATACCAAGCATTGCAAAACGGGCAGTTCACGATCGAAAGTCGAGCGTTGCTCCACTTGGAGTGTGCAGAGGTGAAAAACTTGCCATCTCACTTTGCTCTGAACGACATCACATTGCACTCCGCAGGCGACTCTTTTTTGGCCAAATTCAACGTGAGTATTGATAACGATACATTGAACACCTACTGGTCGGACGGGTTGATCATCGCCACCCCGACCGGTTCCACGGCCTATTCGCTCAGTTGCGGCGGTCCGATTCTCTTTCCATCCACGGAAGGAAACGTGATCACGCCCATTGCTTCCCACAGCCTCTCTGTCCGTCCAGTCGTAGTGCCCAACCGGCATGAAATCACCGTGACCGTGGCCGGTCGTGGCCAATCTGCGATTTTGACAATGGACTCTCACCGGATCGAACTCCCGATCCCCGCCACCATCAAGATTACCAAAGAGACCTTCAGCATCCATACCGTTCGTTTTGAACGAATGGATTTTTTCACGGTAATCCGGGAAAAATTGTATTGGGGTGCGGATAAGCGGAATGAAGAGAGGGAGAGGGGATAGAGATATAATTTTTTCACAATTACTCGTATGTTCACCTAATTAAAAGCATATCCTTGCAAAAAAAGGAATCATGAACTTAATTTGTGGATTACATTCCATGAATTACATTTTTTATTTGTCAATTTATCTACTGAAAATTTTCATATTTTTGGCGGAAAAATAAAACAACTCTATGCCATTCACAAAGAGAATACTACTGACCGGAGCGACCGGTAATATGGGATTTGAAGGTCTCACACAATTAATTCAACATGAGTCATTTCACTTGACTTTGTTGGTCAGATCGTCTCGGAAAAACCGGAAAAAACTCAAAAATTTCATACACCACGACAGAATACGGATTGTTTGGGGCGATCTTCAATGTTATGAGGATGTGTTGGAAGCGGTGCAAAACGTTGACATGGTGCTCCATGTGGGAGGAATGGTCTCACCTCAAGCGGACAAATACCCGGATTTAACGATGAGAATCAATGTGTCGGCCGCCCAAAACATAGTCAATGCCATCCAAGCACAACCCCATCCTGACCGTGTCAAGTTGGTATATATCGGTTCGGTGGCGCAGACAGGTCATCGAGACATCCCCGACCATATCGGATGCGCCGCAGATCGGATGAATCCAGCACAGTTCGACCATTACGCCATCTCCAAAATCATCGCAGAGCGGATTATTGTGGAATCGAGGCTCAAATACTGGGTCAGTTTGCGGCAAACTAGCATTTTGTATCCCGAATTAGTGATGAAGGGACTCAATTCCATCATCTTCCACGTGCCACTGAAAGGCGTGTTGGAATGGGCCACCGTAGAAGATTCGGGACGATTGTTGGTGAAACTTTGCGAAGACAAGATGCCGGAAGATTTTTGGCGAAGATTCTACAATATCAGCAGTGGGAAATCGTACCGGATGACCAATTATGAATTTGAATCCAAATTGTTGGAGGTAACTCATTGCCCACCACCGGAAAAAATATTCGAGCCTAAATGGTTCGCCACTAAAAACTTTCACGGTTATTGGTATTCGGATGCCGATGCGCTGGAAGAGTATCTGGGTTTCCGGCAGAATATGCCTTGCGATGACTATTATCAGCAGATCATAAAGAAAAATATTCCATGGTATTTCAAGTTGGTCAAAATCGTGCCGCCCGCCGTCATCAAATTGGTCTTGCGCCGGATCGCGCACACGAAAGAGATTGGCACCATGCACTGGATAAAAACCCAAAACGATCAGAAAATCAAAGCTCATTTTGGATGTTATGAAGATTGGAAAAAGATCCCCTCCTGGGACAATTTCGACAAAAGATCCCCTGACAAATATAGCGAGAAGAAGGGCGAAAACAATCCTTTTTTAAGCAAACCCATTCAGGAATGGGATTTGGAAGATATGCGGAAACATGCCTGTTCTCTGAATGGAAAATGCCTTTCTGAATCCATGCGGACCAATCATATTGATGATTTATTGTTGTGGGAGAACGAGGAGGGCGATCGTTTCCACGCCACGCCCCGTTATGTTATTTTCGGTGGGTTTTTCCCTGATCATCGACTGTGGAGCGACTTGGCGAAAAATCATTCCAATTGACAACACTTTTCCCAACGATTTTCTGTTTCAATATTTCAACACCTCAACATCCAAATACCTATGATTAAAATAGCCTTTTTTGACGTTGACGGAACATTAGTGGATTTCAAACACACCACGCCCTCCGTCTCCACGCTAACCGCCATACAGCAACTGAAAGACCGCGGGATCATCACCTGCATCTGTTCCGGACGACACATCTTGGATGTGAACGTGTTGAACCTGCCGACATTTGACGGGTACATCACGACAAACGGTGCCAGTGTCATGCTGGGTGACAAAACGTTATACAAAAAATATATTCCCGAAACCGATATTCAACGGTTAATCTCATATCAACAAAATGAGTATAGATTTCCGTGCATCATCGAGACGAAAGATCGTTCTGTGCTCAATTTCTCGGATCAGTGGATCGAACATCTTCACAAGGAATTGATTATCAGAGCACCGGAAATAGTTCCATTTGACGAATGGGCAGCCACGGCGCAACAGGGGGTAGATCAGATGCTCTGTTTCTTTCCACCCGAAAAAGACGAGGAGATGATGCGGGAAGTATTCCCGGGCAGTGCCATCAAACGGTGGTGCGACTATTTCACGGATGTGATTGAGAAAAGTTGCGACAAGGCCGTCGGCATCGACATCATCTTGGATCATCTGAATTTGAAACCCGAGCAGGCCATGGCTTTCGGCGATGGCGGAAACGACATAGGGATGCTGAAACATGTGGGATTGGGCATCGCCATGGGCAACGCCAGTCTTGAAGTACAAGCCGTTGCCGACTATGTTACAGATAGTGTAAGCGAGGACGGGATATTGAACGCCATCACCGAATTATTATGATCTTGTTCACAACTTCCTCTTCGCACTTTTTTCGTTACCTTTGCATTGCCAAAAATGAGACCTAACTATATGAAAGAAAATCAATATGCTGAAGATGAACTCGTCATTGTTGGCACCCGAGAGAATAACTTGAAAAACATATCGTTAGCCATTCCTCAACACCAATTGATCGTGGTGACAGGTTTGAGCGGAAGCGGGAAATCTTCGTTAGCATTTGACACGATTTACGCCGAAGGACAGCGCCGGTACATGGAGACTTTCTCCGCCTATGCCCGACAGTTTTTGGGTAACTTGCAATATCCCGATGTGGACAAAATTTCCGGATTGAATCCGGTGGTTTCGATCGAGCAGAAAACTGTGAATAAGAACCCGCGCTCCACAGTAGGTACGGTGACCGAAGTTTACGATTTCCTCCGCCTCCTGTATGCCCGTGCCGCCGAGGCCTATTCCTACACCTCCGGCGAAAAGATGGTTCGCTATACGGAGAAAGAGCTGATTGACTTGCTGCTGAAAGTATACAATGAGAAAAATATCACGTTGCTGGCGCCCATGGTGAAACGCCGCAAAGGGCATTATAAGGAGTTGTTTGAAAATATCCGAAAACAAGGTTTTTCGAAAGTACGGGTGGATGGAGAGATACGGAATCTCACTGTTAATATGCACGTGGATCGTTATAAAATACATGATATTGAGACGGTTATAGACACATTGATTGTGTGCGACAACGCCAAGCAACGGTTAGTCAACAGTTTGAAGTCAGCATTGAAATACGGGAAGGGCATCATCATGGTGTTAAACAACGAAACTGCAGAAGTCAGCAATTACAGCAAGTTTCTGATGTGCCCGACATCGGGGATTTCTTACCCCGAGCCCGAATCCAACACTTTCTCGTTTAACTCACCCTACGGTGCCTGTGAAAAATGCAATGGACTCGGCTACGTGACCGAAATGGATATCAAAAAGATCATCCCCGAGGATGACAAATCAATCAAGGAGGGAGCGATCGCTCCAATCGGCCCTTACAAGAGTACATCGATTTTCAAGCAGTTGGAAGCGTTGGGCGAGAGATTCAATTTCACCTTGAACGATCCGATCAAGTCGCTGCCTGACAACGTGATCAATATAATATTGTATGGCCTGGATGAACCCATTTTTATTAAACACGAAGTTTCCGGCTTGGCACCCATGCGCACCAATTTCGATGGCGTGGTGAATTTCATGCGCGAGTTTGACTACGATTCAGCACCTGCCTCCATCAAAAAATGGATTACCCAGTTTATTGATGAGGTGGAATGTCCGGAATGCCACGGCGCACGGTTGAAAAAAGAGTCGCTTTATTTCAAAATTGGTGGCAAAAGCATTGCGGATTTAGCGAAAATGGACATTTCCGAATTGCTGGAATGGATAGAAGGGTGTCCACAGTATATGTCTGAACGAAATCGCATCATCTCCAGGGAGATACTGCGGGAAATATCCTCTCGCCTGCAATTTTTGAATGACGTGGGGATTCAATATCTTTCGTTAAACCGCCCCTCCCGCAGTTTATCGGGTGGCGAGGCACAGCGTATCCGGCTGGCCACGCAGATTAGTTCACGGTTAGTCAATGTGCTGTATATTCTTGATGAGCCGAGCATCGGACTTCACCAACGGGATAATGAAAAATTGATACAATCTTTGATAGAGCTCAAAAAACAAGGAAATTCCGTCATCGTGGTGGAACACGACCAAGATATGATGGAATCCGCAGACTTTATTGTCGATTTGGGGCCGGCGGCCGGGGAACATGGTGGCGAAATTACAGCGATCGGCACATATGATGACATCTTGCGAAGTCATTCGTTGACAGCAGATTATCTGACAGGAAGACGAAAAATCAAACTTCCGGAAATGCGGCGAAAAGGCACTGGCGAATGGCTTTCACTGATCGGAGCAACCGGCAATAACTTAAAGAACGTGACCGCTGAGTTCCCATTAGGCACACTGATTTGTGTAACCGGCGTATCGGGAAGCGGAAAGTCGACCCTCATCAACGAAACACTTTACCCGATTCTGAACCATCATTTTTTCCGAGCGGAGAAAAAACCGTTGCCCTATAAAATGGTCGCGGGTTTGGAGCATATCGACAAAGTCATTGAGATCAACCAGCAGCCGATCGGGCGGACACCACGTTCCAATCCCGCCACGTACGTCGGAGTTTTTGACGAGATTCGGCAACTGTTCGCCGAGCTGCCCGAGGCGCGCATCCGGGGGTATAAACCCGGACGGTTCTCGTTCAACGTGACGGGTGGACGGTGCGAAACTTGTAAGGGCGGCGGCGTGAGGAACATTGAGATGAATTTCCTTCCGGATGTCTATGTACAATGCGAAACCTGCAACGGCAAACGATACAACGATGAGACGCTGGAAATCAGATACAAAGGAAAATCAATCAACGACGTGCTGGAGATGGACATCACCACGGCGTTGGAATTTTTTGAAAACATCCCATCCATTGTGCAAAAATTGCAGATGATGCATGATGTCGGATTGGGTTACATCCGATTGGGACAACCCTCCACGACCCTGTCTGGCGGTGAGGCGCAACGCGTGAAGCTGTCTACCGAACTGAGCAAACGCAACACTGGTAACACTTTCTATATTTTGGACGAACCTACCACCGGCCTGCATTTTCAAGATATTGATATTTTGATGCAAGTACTTAATAAACTGGTTGACATGGGCAATACTGTGCTGATCATCGAACACAATATGGATGTCATCAAGATGGCGGATTGGATTATCGATTTAGGACCCGACGGAGGAAAAGGCGGTGGCAATATTCTGGCAATCGGCACCCCGGAAGAGGTGGTGGCAAAGGAAATCGGTTATACAGCGCACTATTTAAAGGAGTGGATTTAAACGAGATGGTTGAGGAATTTAATGCCATGGTTGGCATGTGAAGTTGGTTTTCAATCTGTCTTTATAAAATAAAAAATAATTTTATAAACATTGCGTAATGATTTTTTAATTATCTTTGCGGCGTTAAAAATTTAAAAACATACTATTATGGCTGGAGTGAACAAAGTTATCCTCATTGGAAATTTAGGGAGAGATCCTGAAATCAGAACATTTGAAACGGGAGCCAAGAAGGCTTCCTTTACCTTGGCAACGTCTGAAGCGTATAAAGACCGCGATGGAAACCGGATGGAAAACACCGAATGGCATAACATCGTGTGCTGGCGCAACTTGGCCGATATCGCTGAGCAGTATTTAACGAAAGGTAAGCAGATTTACCTCGAAGGCAGAATCAGAACCCGTAGCTGGGAAGACAACGGTGTGAAAAAGTACATAACCGAGATCGAAGCCAGCACCTTCACCATGTTGGGGTCAAGAGCCGATGAGGCGAACCGTCCCCCCGAAACCCGGGTGGGTACACCGACCTCCCCTTCGGCTTCCCCTGCGCAAACTCCACCCGCCGATGAATATGCTGGGGGAGGAGTGGACGATTTACCTTTCTAGAATAAGGGAAGGGAACAAGGAGAAGGGAGAAAGAGTGTGATAAAACTCCTTGTTCCCTTCTCCTTGTTTATGCTCTATTCACCCACTCTTTAATCTCCTCTAACTGCACTGCCGGGACGTTCATTTTCAGCTTTTTCCGCATGCCACCCAAGTCGTTGAGTAATTTGTTGGGATTGGCTTCTTTGAGAGTTAGCAAAGTTTGAATATTTAGTTTGCGGAGTGCTTGAATCCAAACTTCGGGAATACCAATGGCTTTGAACTCCTCATCGGTGCTGGCCTCGGCTTTCTTGATCGGGCGCATTTGCGGGAAGAACAATACGTCTTGGATGGAGGACGAGTTGGTCATGATCATTGACAGGCGGTCGATACCGATCCCAAGTCCCGCTGTCGGGGGCATACCGAACTCCAGCGCTTTCAGAAAGTCTTCGTCCAATACCATTGACTCATCATCGCCGCGCTTGCCTAGTTCCAACTGATCTTCAAAGCGTTTCCGCTGGTCGATCGGGTCATTCAACTCAGAGTAGGCATTGCAGATCTCCTTACCGTTGCAAACGGCCTCGAAGCGTTCGGTCAGCCCGGGAATGGAGCGGTGTTTCTTAGTTAGTGGGGAGGTTTCGATTGGATAGTCGTAGATGAAGGTAGGTTGGATCAATTTCGCCTCACAGGTTTCTCCGAAAATCTCATCGATTAGTTTGCCCTTGCCCATGGATGGATCCACGTCAACACCCACGGCGCGGGCGAAATTGGCCATCTCCTCTTCGCTCATTTGTGAGACATCAGTGCCGGTGAAATGCTCAATTGCTTCATACATCGTGTAGCGTTTCCAGGGACGTTTGAAGTCGATAAGATTCTCACCCACTTGCACTTTCGTGGTGCCGTGCAACGCAAGAGCCACCTGTTCCACCATCTTCTCAACCAAGTCCATCATCCAAAAATAGTCCTTGTAGGCCACGTAAAGCTCCATTTGGGTAAACTCCGGATTGTGGAAACGGCTCATCCCTTCATTTCGAAAATCTTTGGAAAACTCGTACACGCCGTCATAGCCGCCAACGATCAATCTTTTGAGATACAGTTCGTTAGCGATACGTAAATAGAGCGACATATCCAACGTGTTGTGGTGGGTTTTGAACGGTCGCGCCGCTGCTCCGCCGTACAACGGTTGTAGAATGGGCGTTTCGACTTCTAAATAACCTTTGTCGTTCAAGAAATTACGCATGGCATTTACCAGCAAGGAGCGCTTTATGAATGTCTCCCGGACATGCGGATTCACGATGAGGTCGAGATAGCGTTGGCGGTAGCGTTGTTCCGGGTCTTGGAATGCATCGTACACTTCACCGTCCTTTTCCTTCACGATCGGAAGCGGGCGTAGTGATTTACTGAGCAAAGTGAACTCTTTCACGTGGATGCTGATTTCTCCCATTTGTGTGATGAAAACGAATCCCTTCACACCGATGATATCGCCAATGTCTAATCTTTTGAAAACATTGTTATATAATGTTTTATCCTCATCCGGACAAAGTTCGTCGCGCTTTGCATAGATCTGGATTTTCCCGTAAGCGTCTTGTAGTTCATAGAAAACCACGGCACCCATGATTCGCTGGCTCATGATCCGCCCTGCGAAGCTGATGTCTTGATACAAACTGTTGTCTTTCGGAAAATTTTCGTGAATCTCTCGCGTATTCGCATTCACTTCATATAACTCTGCCGGATAAGGGTTTATGCCCAATTCAATGAAATCTTCCAGTTTCTTTCTTCGGATGATTTCCTGTTCGCTTAATTCTGTTGCCATTTTCTGAAAAAATTTAGTTGCAAAGATACGATTTTTGGGGAATAGCCCATTTTTCTTATTTTTGCACCCGTTTGATCACAAATAAAAATTTATCTTTTTATGAAAAAAAATATCTTTTTGCTGATTTTGTGGATAAATTCTTTTTCACTCTTTTCACAAAATCAGACCATTGATTTACAAGGTGTTTTCACGGGAAAATATCGGACGGAAGGCTATCTTTCCCTGTCGTGGAGACCGGGAACCAATCAATTCACCTTTCTGAAAAACAATAATTACGACACACTGTTTGTGCAAGAAGCGAATGCTAAAACGCCCGTTGCATTGTTGACGAAAAGCAAACTACGGGAACTTCTTCCCGATAAACAATCAATCAACATGCTGGAACATGAATGGTTAGATCAGAACACGCTCTATTTTTCCGGATTGAAAACGTTGATCGTCTTGAATAAAGGCAATTTCCAAGTCAAGGGTTTTCCGTTGGAGGATAAAACAGTCCTCAATTATGATGCGAAAAATGGCCTTTTCGTGATTAAAGAAAATGATGGAAATGTATTTGTGCTGAGTGAGAGAAATAATTTTTCACCTATTTTGTTATGTCCGGATACCGGAATGAATATCGTGTTTGGCGAGGCGGTGCATCGCAATGAGTGGGGCATCAATGAGGGCGAATATATCGCTCCGTCAGGGAAATATATCGCTTTCTACCGGATGGATGAGAGTATGGTGGATGAGTATCCGTTGGTGAACACCGATGAGCTGACCGCCACAGTGGAAATGATCCGTTATCCAATGGCAGGTCGGAGAAGCCACGAAGTGAAGGTGGGTATTTTCGATGTGGAACGCTCTGTGCAGCAGAACAAACCAGTCTATCATTATATCAAAACCGAACTTGCGGACGGTGAATTTTTAACCAACGTGACTTTCTCGCCCCACGAGCTATTTTTGTACATAACCCACGTGAATAGAGAGCAAAATTGTGCCAAGTTGGTTGAATATGACTTGTTGACCG
>JAITVP010000168.1 GCA_031285725.1 Bacteroidales bacterium | reverse complement strand
GGAAAATGAGTCGTGACTATAGTTTTGCCCTTTATAGTTTATGGCGATTTTGTCTTTTATTTTGTACATGGAATTTAAATAATTAGAAACAAGATTGTTGCAAATTCAATGTTTATCGCTATCAAAGAACTTTTCATAATCTAAAACGAGTGCAAAAATACGAAAATCTAACGTTCATTCGGCTCAAAAGTTAATAAAAGTTAAAGCATTCTGCGAATCCCTCACGCTACAAGGTGCAAATCCCTATAATTTTCGTGTACTTTTTTTGTACTTTTGTAAACGAAAACTTTGACCCTATCGGATGAATATAAAATTCAACATTATATTGAAGTGGGCACTTCTGCTCGGTATCGGAACCTCTCTGTTACAATTATTTAAGTCATTAACGTATAATCTTAAATATTTCAGCTACGGTTCTTTTGTCGATCTATTTTTGGTGCTGATTTTTATTGGAGCATTATACATGGCGATCAAGGAGTACCGCGATAACGTGAAGGGTGGAAAGATCAAGTTCTCCGAAGCGTTCGGGGTTGCTTTGGGCATGACGGCCATTACATTTGCCCTATTTTTTATCTTCCAAATCGTCCATTACAATGTCATTGACAAAAACGGATTAAGTAAAATCAATGAGCGGAATCAAAATAAATTCGTGGAGCGTGTTGAAAAAGATACAGTTAATACACGGGAATTAGAATTATACGTTGAATTTGTTAAACAACAGATAGACAGCAACTCTTTGTTATTGCAAACCCATCTCGATTGTCTGGCGGAAGTCGGTAATCGATTGATTGTCATCAAGGATTTTTACCCGACTCGGCTATTAAACCGAAATTTGGCCGATTCGGCACAATTATTAGTTAAAAATATCGATCGATACGCCCAAAAAATATTAATTGATTTGACCGAAACCGTGATCAGGGAAAAAAAGATGGATGATTCTTGTGAGCTATTATTGACGGAAATCATTGGAAATACGCTGGAAAAAATACGAAAAGAGTATTCTATGCAGGATAACAGTCTGAAGCAATCGGAGCCGAAACCGATTGTTTACACTAATGTTTATGCGGCATCTTTCACTTTTTCCCTCTCCATCCTTATTTATGGGCTGTTTTTCGGATTATTTGTGTCATTGTATTTATATAAAAGAGAAAACAAACAGTTCGCACCCGACAGCGAATCTGAAAATGGTGAAAATTTAGAATAAAATGGATATATCTGTAGTAATACCATTGTACAACGAAGAAGAATCCTTGCCGGAATTGACCGAATGGATTCATCGAGTGATGGAAGAAAACAAGTTCAGCTACGAGATCATCATGGTGGATGATGGGTCAAGTGACAACTCTTGGGAGGTGGTTGAGAAACTGGCGGAGGAGTATCCTCGGATGAAAGGGATCGGATTCCGACGGAATTATGGCAAATCTGCGGCGTTGAACGAAGGATTCGGGATTGCTTCGGGCGATGTCGTCATCACGATGGATGCCGATCTTCAAGACAGTCCCGATGAGATTCCGGAACTCTATCAGATGATTACGAACGAAGGCTTTGACTTAGTTTCAGGATGGAAAAAGGTGAGGTATGATTCTAAATGGGCTAAAAACATCCCGTCCAAAGTGTTCAACTGGGTCACGCGCAAAATGTCGGGTATTTATCTACACGACTTCAACTGCGGCTTGAAGGCCTATCGCAATGAAGTGGTGAAAGCAGTCGAGGTTTCGGGCGAAATGCACCGCTACATTCCTGTCATTGCTAAATGGGCAGGGTTCAACAAGATAGGGGAGAAGGTCGTGCAACATCGCAAACGGAAATATGGCGAAACCAAATTCGGCTGGAATCGTTTTATTAATGGATTTTTAGATTTGATCACCATCTCGTTTATTTCCCGCTTTAGCAAAAAGCCCATGCATCTCTTTGGGTTTTGGGGCAGCATTTCATTTTTAATTGGTTTAGTGATCACTATTTGGCTAATTGCCGAGAAATTACTGAACATGAAACATCAAGTGATTTATCGCCAAGTTACCGACCAACCCATGTTCTATTTGGCCTTGTTGGCTATGACCTTTGGTCTCATTCTCTTCATGTCCGGCTTCTTAGGGGAAATGATCGCCCGCTCTTCCAGTGATCGAAATAAGTATTTGGTGGGGAAGAGGTTGAAGTTGGAAAATTAGGGGTTATGCGTTAGGAGTTAAAATTCATCTCCCTCATCAACCTTCAATCCCGAACTTCCAACTCTGGCCTACCTCGGTGTCAATTTCACAAACGGTGTCATCATCTCTTCCAAGGAAATTCCGCCGTGTTGGAAGGTATTTCTGTAATAATTCACATAGTAATTGTAATTATTGGGATAGGCGAAGAAGTCATTTTTCGTGGCGAAAATATAGCGGTGGGTAACGCCTTCCTGCGGTAAATATGCATCCGCCGGATTCTTGATCTCGTAAACTTCCTTCGAGTTGTAATCCAGATTCCGC
The DNA here is from genome assembly GCA_031285725.1 of Bacteroidales bacterium. Taxonomy (GTDB): domain Bacteria; phylum Bacteroidota; class Bacteroidia; order Bacteroidales; family WCHB1-69; genus JAGVVH01. The sequence continues at coordinate 1,331 of JAITVP010000168.1, read as the reverse complement.
CCGACTTTATATCGCAAATTAGCATTGATATTCTTGTCTCCAATCACTTTGATAGGCTTCTCAATTTTGATCGTGCCGTGGTCGGTGGTTAAAAATAACGGTATCTTCTTTTCAGACAGATATTTCAACATATCAAACATGACGGAGTTTTCAAACCAGGAAGCGGTCACACTCCGGTAGGATTTCTCGTCGTCCGCTAATTCTCTAATCAGCTCAACGTTGGTGCGCGCGTGCGACAGCATATCCACAAAATTCACCACCACCACGTTTAACGTATTGCCCATTAGCTGGTGAATGTTGTCGTATACACGTTTCCCGAAATCGATATTCAAAATTTTTGAGAATGAAGTCTTTATATTTTTGCCATATCGTTTTAGATATTCGTTGAGCAATTCTTGTTCATTTTGATTCTTCCCGCCTTCGTCGTTTTCATTGAGCCATAGTTTCGGGTATTTTTTGGCAATTTCGGATGGCATCAATCCTGCGAAGAGGGCGTTCCGGGCGTAATGGGTCGCAGTGGGAAGAATACTGTATGTAATATCTTCACATTCAGTACGGTAATAATCATTGAGATAGGGTTGGATTGTTTTCCATTGGTCATATCGTAAATTGTCTACCACAAAAAGAAAAGCCGGTTTATTTTCGGAAATTTCTGGGAATAGTTTTTCTTTCAAAATAGTGTGAGAGAGTAGGGGTTTCTCGTTGTTTTTTCCTTGTATCCAATCTAAATAGTTGCGGGATATAAATTTCGAAAATTGGATATTTGCCTCCTCTTTTTGATCGGCCAAAATTGCAGCCATACCGTTATCTTCAATTTTTTCCAATTCCAATTCCCAATACACCAATTCTTTATACAAGTCTTCCCATTCTTTGAGAGAAAGCCGATCCGAGATTTTCATTGCGATATTGCGGAACGCCTCTTGGTATGCAATGGTGCTTTTTTCCGTCATGATCTTCTTGTTGTCGATGATCTTTTTCAACGACAAAAGGATTTGGTTGGGATTGACAGGCTTGATCAGGTAGTCGGCGATGTTGGTGCCGATAGCGTCTTCCATGATCCGCTCCTCCTCACTCTTGGTAATCATCACTACTGGAATATGTTGATACTTAGCTTTGATCTGCTTCATCGTGTCGATACCGCTCAATCCGGGCATCTGCTCATCCAAGAAAATAATGTCAAAAATTTCCGATTCCAATTTATCCAGGGCTTCGTTGCCACTGGCTACGGGAACTACCTGGTATCCTTTGTTTTCTAAAAAGATAATATGGGGTTTCAATAAATCGATCTCGTCATCCGCCCACAAAATTTTAGCACTCATACATGTTGATTT
>JAITVP010000166.1 GCA_031285725.1 Bacteroidales bacterium | reverse complement strand
TGCAGTGTCACGATTACCGAATATCCAACGGCAACAGATCACTGTGCCGGTCTGATCACGGCGACCACAACGACCCCATTTCCAATCACCGAACAGGGCGCAACCGTTGTCACGTGGGTTTATGATGACGGCAACGGCAATGTTTCAATGCAAACACAGAACGTTATGATTGACGATGTTACTGCGCCAATTCCTGGCATTGCAAACTTGCCTGATATTACAGACGAATACAGTGTTACGATTACCGAATATCCAACGGCAACAGATAATTGTGCCGGTCTGATCACGGCGACCACAACGACCCCATTCCCGATCACCGAGCAGGGCGCAACCGTTATCACGTGGGTTTATGATGACGGCAACGGTAATGTTTCAACACAAACGCAGAATGTTATGATTAGTGTGGGCATTGATACGTATGAAAATTTAGGGATACAAATATATCCTAATCCGGTTAATGATGTATTGAATATTAAATTTAATAATGAGATTGCCAATAAAATAGAAATATTCGACAATACGGGTAGATTAATTATAGTGAAAACAACTATAAATAATCCTGAAAAAATAGATTTATCTAATTTGCCAAAGGGTATTTATTTTATTCATTTTCAAACTAATAGAAGAATGATTTCAGCAAAATTAATAAAATGAACAATATCAATGAAAGTCAATAATAAATATTGTACTACCTCTTTCTCACCGTAAATACAAATTCCAATCCGCCGCCGTACAACTTTTTGGCTATGACCGTGCCGCCGTGGAAGATGATGGAGTTTTTGACAATGGCGAGACCGAGACCGGTGCCGCCCAGTTTGCGACTGCGCCCTTTATCTAACCGATAGAACCGCTCGAAAATGCGGGGTAGATGTTCATCGGGAACGCCGACACCGCTGTCGGAATAGCTGAAATAGAAAAATTCCTGATCCTCTTTATAACAATCAATATACACATTCACTCCTTCGCCGGCATAGGCTAACGTATTGTCGATGAGGTTTCTGAATACAGAGTAGATCAAAGATGTGTTTCCGTGGCAAATAATTTGTTGTTCCGTTGTGCTGTTGTGCACAGCGACCTGTTTGTCAAGCAGATGCGGAATAACATCGTTTATTACGCCACTGATGATTTTTGAGATGTCAATCTCCTCTTTTTCAATCATTTCCGGCGCCTCGTCAATGCGGGAGAGATAGGTGATGTCGTGTAGTAGTGCCGAGAGCCGTTTGCACTGCGCATAGCCTTTTTCGATGAAACCGTTCTTCAACTCTTCGGCAATGTCCGGGTTGGTGATGATCGTTTCCAGGTAGCCTTGGATGCTGCTGACGGGTGTTTTCAGTTCGTGGGCAATGTTTTGCGTGAGTTGTCTTTTGATCCGTACCTGTTCCTCTTCTTGTTTAAAAACGCGTTCCTTTTCAATTTCCAATGCCTGTTTAGTTTGCATCAATCGATTGTAAATCTGTACAATATGTCGGTAAATTTCACTTAACTCATCTTTGGAAAACTGTCCGGAGTATTTGATCACTTCATCGCGATCCGCCCGGGTGACAAAGTCGTTGAGTTGGTTTATGCTTTCACCCAGCCGGAAAATAATCCGGTAAAAATAGATTCCGGCGGAAATCAAAATTGCTAGTAGAATGATGAAATAGATTTTATATTCCGCAATGACATCGAAGAAAGAGTCGTTAGGATCGAAGTTAACATCGTTATGGTGTAATAAGATGATAAAACTGCAAATAACAAGGAAAACAAAAATACTAACCGACCAGAATACTTTCCGGTGAAAATGGGAGTATTGTTTATTGGTGCTCATGGCTGTGATTAAATTTCGTAGCAGTAACCGTATCCTGACCGGGAGACGATTTTTTTGCCGTAGGGAGCAATTTTTTTCCGCAACCGCGTGATGTGCACATCCACCGTACGGTCGTTGATGAAGCTGTCGTCATGCCACACGTGGGCGATAAACTCTTCCCGACTGATCACCTTATTGGCATTTTTTAACAGAAAAATGAGGATTTCGAACTCGGTTTTGGTCAGTTCCACATTGCGCTCGTCGATTACCACTTTTTTACTGTCCAGATCGATCCTGATCTCTTCGACGGTGATGTCGGTGGCGTTGATCTCCACGATCGGCGTCATGGGAGGTGCTCCTGTGCGGCGCAGCACGGCCTTCACCCGGGCAATCACTTCTTTTACGGAAAACGGTTTGAGGATATAATCGTCTCCACCGATTTCCAGTCCCCGCAACGTATCCTCCTCGGCATCTTTCGCTGTGCAGAAAATAATCGGAATATGACCCGTTTTCTGACTTTTCCTGACAATATCGGCCATTTTGAATCCCGACATCTCACTCATCATCACATCCAACAAAATCAGGTCGAAAGCCGCGACATTCATTGTCAACGCCTCTTCCGCCGACAATGCGACTTCAACGTCGTAGCCAGCCTGGCAAAGATTAAACTGCAAGATTTCACACAAATCCTCTTCATCGTCAACTACTAAAATTCTTTTGGACATGATGTAAATCCCTTTAATCCGTCAAATCCGTATTGCCAATTAATGAACGTTCCATTGAACTCATAAACTCCGAAACCCAATATCATGTCGGAAAAACAATATATCGCACTCAATTTTATCAACCGCCAAGTAAGCATCGTGTTGCGCTTCTTGCAGGGTTTTTCCTTGCCCCACCACGAAGAGCACCCGGCCTCCGTTGGTTTTCCACTTACCGTTTTCCAACCTTGTGCCCATGTGAAAAATGAGGTTGTCGGTTTTATCCAACCCTTTGATCACTGCGTCTTTCGTGGACGATTCGGGATAACCTTTGGAAGCCATCACCACGCCCAAAAAGCAATCATCGTGCCACTGGATTTCCGGTTTTTTTCCGGAGAGTATTTCATGGATATGTTTCAATAAGTCGCTTTTCATTTTGGGAAGGACGACTTCGGTTTCCGGATCGCCAAAGCGGGCATTGAACTCGATCACTTTCGGTCCGTTTGCGGTGAGCATCAAACCGCCATACAGAATACCGGTAAAAGAACGTCCCTCCTTTGCCATCGCTTTGACTGTGGGAATCATGATCGTGTCGAGCGCCGTTTGTACCACCTCATCCGAAATGAGTGGGACGGGCGAATAGGCACCCATGCCGCCGGTGTTTGGACCTACATCATTGTCGTACGCTCGTTTATGATCTTGAGCGATCGCTAACGGAACCACCATTTCGCCATGTACCATCGTCATCAATGAAAACTCCGAACCTTCCAGAAACTCCTCGATAACTACTTTGTCGTTACCAAACTTGCGATCTTTGAGCATATTGACCAGGGCTTGATCAGCCTCTTCAAAATTTTTCGCCACCACCACGCCTTTTCCGGCCGCTAACCCGTCGTATTTGATCACGATAGGCGTGCCCTTCTGTTTCACATAAGAGACGGCGGCTTCGTAGTTGTCAAATATCGCATAATCCGCAGTGGGAATGCTGTTTTTTAACATTAAGTCTTTGGCAAACTGCTTGCTACCTTCGATCAATGCGGCAGCTTTCAAGGGTGAGAAAACCGCAATACCGGCGGCGGTGAAATCGTCAGCCACACCATTCAACAAAGCGGTTTCAGGACCAATGACCACTAACCGAATGTGGTATGTCTGCGCAAATTTGATGAGTTGTTCGCTGTCGTTTTCATCTGCGGCTATGGATGTGATGATGTGATGATTCCAAACGATCCCATCACTACCCGGAGCGACATATACTCGTGTGGCGAATGGGGATTGAGCCAATTTCCATGCCATGGCATGTTCCCTTCCCCCACGACCAACAACTAAAATGTTCATCTCTAAAGTTTTAATTCAATTGTGTTTTAAATAAACTACCCAGTTGCGGGTTGATGGTATCAATTTGGTCCACATATCCGTTGATGATGCTGAGGATGGTTTGTGCCAATTCGTCCTGTCCACAAGCCATGGCGGTTTTCAGATAATAGAGCTTCAAATTGGCCAGATCTTGCAAAACGTCGGAATAAGTTTGGTCTAACTTTCGCATATTTTGTTCAATGCGATCCGTGATGGTTTTGATATTATGGAGATATGCTTTGCTCAATGGGATCTGTTTCATTTTAGGCTCGAGGCGTTTTAGCTGCTCGGCGTTCATTCGCTCAGTGAGGTATTCTAAAACATAAATGTTGTTTAGGATATTTTCAAACTGGATGTCTAAGGTTCGGTCATTGCAGGTTTCGTACCAGGTGAAATCCTCGATGAAATAGTCCACCATCCGTTCGGCGATTGCAATACCTTTGTCGATGGCCGAAGTGGTACCGATACGGTTGTAACTTTCGATGGCGTTCACATTGCTGAGGGCGTACATGAAATCATACGTGGGTTTGTAGGGAAAAATATCATCCGTGATAACCTTGAAACTGTGATCCAGCACCTCTTCCGCTTTTGCCACTTGTTCTTCGGACAACAACTTGTCTGCCAACCGGGTGTGCGTTCTTCGGATCATGCGGATCAAACGAACGTCGTCCTCGTTGTGGTGAATCCGTGAATCATTGAAACCGCCCCACAAGTAAGGATAGGCTTCATGGGCAGGTGCGTTGGGGTTGTTCACCCGGTCAAAGCGGCTATGATCATTAAAAGTGTTGATCAAACGATCATACAAGATGTCGCTCTCGATGCGGCCATATTCGTAATTGGCCGGTTTAGTGGATTTGATCGGCACCAAACGATACGCCAACCCTTCCAATTGAAAATACTCTTCCAATCCCAAATAAGCCTCCGGACCAGTCGTGGTTGCATAGTAAATCGGGCGTTCCCAATTGTTGTTCACCAAGATGTCCATCATAATAATGTAGGAGCGATAGAACGTATTCCGTTTATAATTCACGTTCCATCTCAATTTGTCAACAATCAAGGAATCCATACCCGGTTTCACCGTTCCATTGGCAAGAACCTTCTCTTTATCAACGGGTAACGAAAAACTTGACGGGAGCGATTTACCATTTCCATTTTGACTACCATCCAAAACAATGTAGCGTGTATTATCGAAAACCGGTGATTTGATGTAATCCATAAAATCTCCCAAGTCGATAAATTCATTGTTTGGCCCGCGGGTCACCACGATGTCGCGGGTGCCGTCTTTATACTGATCCCAAGTCATGGAGATCGGAAGCGGGTCGGAATCGTAAGCTTTCCGCCGCATCTGATCCACATACCATGCCGCGCTTAACAGGCTCAAGTTGCAGACTCTCACATCGGTACGGTAACCTTCCACCTCTTGGGCATACCATAAGGGGAACGTATCGTTATCACCCAACGTAAACAGAATCGCATTGGGTTCGCAAGAGTCAAGGTAGTTTTTCGCTATGGCGAGTGTGGTGTAGTTGTTGGAACGATCGTGGTCGTCCCAGTTTTCTTTTGCTAAAATACAGGGTACCAGTCCAATGCAAAGCACGGTGGCGAGAGCGGCCGCACCCACTTGCACGTTTTTGTTCTTGATTTTTTCGAACAACGAGTAGATGCCGAACACCCCAAACCCGATCCATATTGAGAAAGCATAGAATGAGGCGGCAAATGCGTAATCTCGTTCCCGCGGCTGGAAGGGATACATGTTGAGGTAAAAGGCGATCGCCAATCCCGTCATCAAGAATAATAACAAGACAATGAAGGAGTTGACGCCATCTTTTCGAGAATAGAAGAAGATGCCGATGATGCCCAACAGCAAGGGGAAGAGGAAATATGTATTGTGTCCCTCGCGTTGCATACTGGCGGGCAGGTCGGTCTGTTTTCCCACGAACAGATTGTCTATGAATGGGATACCTGTCACCCAATTACCGTTGTGCATATCCCCACGGCCTTGCATATCATTTTGACGACCAGAGAAGTTCCACATGAAATAGCGGAAATACATGTAATTAAATTGATAAGAATGTAAAAACTTTACATTCATCTCATGGGTAGGTGTTTTGTCTTTCTCTATGGTTCTATAAACCTCCTTCCCTTTGGAACTGTTCGGATCATATTGATTTCTAAGCCAATTTTTATATTCTTCCGCTTTTTCGGAAGACCACATTCTCGGAAAAAGCATCACGTCGTCGCGATGGTAGGTGTAGTTGGTCCGTTTGCGATGATCGGAAATGACGTAACGTTTGCTGGCATCGTCGCGCACATAAACCGGGGTGCCGTCTTCTAAATTCACGGCTCGAGAATTGTATGAATGTCCGTGGAATAACGGGTTGGAGCCATATTGTTCACGGTTCAGGTATGCCAACAATGACACGGCATCTTCCGGATTGTTTTCATCGATGGTTGGGTTTGCGTTAGAACGAATCACCAGTGTCATAAACGTAGAGTAACCGATCAGCAGGAATAAGAAGCTCAAAATTCCGGCGTTCAGTGTACGGCGTTGGTATTTGTAACCCCAATACAATCCATAAGTGATCAATCCGAAGATCAATCCGAAATAGATGATGGTGCCGGTATTAAACGGCAGATGAAGTTTATTAACAAAAAATATTTCGAATTTGCCAGCCAAGTTCACGATTCCCGGGATAATACCGTAGAGGATAAGTCCTAGTAAAACGAACGATAAACCCAGTGAGATAAGCACGCCCCACTCGGCTTTGGAATGGAGTGTCCCTTTTTTGTAACACAAGAATAGAAGCGGAGTGGTGATGAAAACCCAGATGGCAAACATATAGCCCACAGGAAAGAAGATGGCCAATATTGCGGAGATGAATGCCAACGAGAGCACCACGCCCATGTAACTTGCGTTTTTCGACAGTTTGAAGTACACGACCAACACAATTGCCGGCAAGGTCAGCAAGTTCAGCAGGTGAACCCCAATGGAAAGTCCGATCAAATAGGCGATGAGGATGATCCAGCGGTGCGGGTTCACGCCTGGCAGTCGGTTATCATACTCCTCGTCCCACTTCAGAATGCACCAGAAAACCAGCGCGGTGAAGAAGGAAGACATGGCGTACACTTCGCCTTCCACGGCAGAGAACCAAAAAGTGTCTGTGAATGTATATGTTAACGCACCCACCAAAGCAGAGCCGAAGAGCGCCACTTGGCGTCCGGGGGTCATACCGCCCATTTTGGCCACGAGTTTTTTGCCCAGCAGCGTCATCGTCCAAAAGAGGAACATAATGGTCAAACCGCTGCAAATTGCCGACATCACGTTGATGGTAAAGGCGACTTTGGTCACGTCACCGCCTGCAAAGAGCGAGAAAAAGTGTCCGATGATTTGGAAAGTAGGTGCTCCGGGGGGATGTCCCACCAACATTTTGTAAGTTGTTGCAATATACTCGCCGCAATCCCACCACGATGCCGTAGGTTCTGCGGTCATAATATAAACGGCCGAGGCAAAAATGCCGATAACCCAGCCGATAATGTTGTTCGTTAACTTAAACTGCTTTGTCATTAGTATGATTATTATGGTTTATATTATCTGAATTGTTCCAAAAACCGCATGTCATTTTCAGAAAACAATCGAATATCGTTGATTTTGTATTTCAGCATGGTCATCCGTTCGATGCCAATGCCGATAGCATATCCGGTGTATTTTTTGCTATCTATACAACAGCTATTCAACACGTTGGGATCAACCATACCGCAACCTAAAATTTCCACCCAGCCGGTGTGTTTGCATACGTTGCACCCTTTTCCTCCACAAATTTTGCATGAGATGTCCATCTCGGCGGAAGGTTCCGTGAACGGAAAATAGGAGGGACGAAGCCGGATTTGCGTTTCCGCACCAAACATTTCCTGTGCGAAGTAGAGCAGAGTCTGTTTCATCTCCGCAAAAGATACATTTTCAGCGATATACAATGCTTCCATCTGGTGGAAAAAACAGTGCGAGCGAGCAGTGATCACCTCATTGCGATACACTCTTCCCGGACAAATTACACGCAACGGAGGCTTTTGGGTCTCCATCGCCCGAACTTGCACGGAAGAGGTGTGTGTACGGAGCAGAACATCAGGATGAAGTTCAATGAAGAACGTGTCTTGCATATCCCGGGCGGGATGTTCTTCCGCGAAGTTCAAGGCGGAAAAAACGTGCCAGTCATCTTCAATCTCCGGACCGTCCACAATCTCGAATCCGATGTTCTCGAAAATGGTGCAAACCTCGTTCATCACTGCGGAAACCGGATGCAATGCTCCTACCACCGGAATAGAAACCGGACGGGAATAGTCTTCCGCACGGCCCGAAAAAGTCACCGATGACTCTAATCGTTCTTTATGGATGTCAAAAGTGTCTTGTGCTTTCTGTTTCAACTCGTTAACCTGTTGTCCAAACGCTTTGCGCTCCTCCGGGGCAACCTCTTTGATTTGGCTGAGCAAAGTCTGCAATTCGCTTTTTTTACTTAGGAATTGTAGCCGAAACTGCTCCAACTGGTCACTATTTTCCACTTGGAATTGTCCTATTTCGGCGGCAATTTTCTCAATATTCGTCATAAAATCAAGTTGTGATATTCCTCTTTTGTAACCGCACTTTTGCACTTCTACTTACCGTTTTCCTTTTTCATTTTGCAAAGATAATATTTGCTACGATTCTATGATAAGGTTGCATAACATGAGTAAAAATATAGCACATGCAAAAGTATGAAATAATATTAATTTTGGAGCATCATTTTCCAATAAATCCGAAATGTATTTTCTCTTGGAATAAATCATACCCCTCCGATCTTTTCCTTTTCTTCATGCCAGCTATTCCCCGACGTCTCGTCAATCTCTTCCCGCAGATTGTCGATGATGAAATTTTGGCGTTCAAGGGTGTTGTCGCCCATGTAATATTCCAGCGTGTCGTTGATATTCATTCCCTTGTCCAGTAGCACAGGTTCTAAACGAATACTCTTCCCAATGAAGTTTTTGAACTCGCCGGGTGAAATTTCACCTAATCCCTTGAAACGGGTAATTTCAGGTTTTCCACCCAACGTCTTGATGGCATTCAGCCGTTCCTCATCACTGTAACAGTAAAATGTTTTTTGTTTATTCCTTACCCGAAAAAGCGGCGTTTGCAAGATGTAGATATGACCAGCCCGCACCACGTCGGGAAAAAATTTGAGGAAAAAGGTGAGCAGCAACAGGCGGATATGCATCCCGTACACGTCGGCATCGGTGGCGATGACGATGTTGTTGTAGCGCAACCCTTCCAAGCCCTCCTCCAGATTCAATGCGGCTTGCAACAGACTAAACTCTTCGTTTTTATAGATGATGCTCTTGTTATTCTTGAACGTGTTCAACGGTTTTCCGCGCAAACTGAACACCGCCTGTGTGTTGGCATCGCGCGACATCGTGATGGAACCGGATGCCGAATCCCCCTCGGTGATAAAGATGGTAGTTTCCACCCCTCGCTGGTCGTTTGTGTTGAAATGGTAGCGGCAATCGCGGAGTTTAATGTTGTGCAAACTCACCTTCTTCTGCAACTCCTTAGAGCTCTTCTTGATGCCGGCAATCTCCTTGCGCTCTTTTTCCGATTCAAG
>JAITVP010000150.1 GCA_031285725.1 Bacteroidales bacterium | reverse complement strand
CAGATGAATTTTGGTGTTTCGTCCTCCACGGGAAAGACCGATGGACTGAGGTCCGTTTTTTTGTGCGCGCCTGCCGCATCCGGATGAATTTTAATGCTTGTGCTATCCATCGAAACCACCTCTATTGTGAGTCGAACTATTTGTTTTTCTTGCAATTTAGAAAAGGCCTTGTCGATCACGCCGTTTCGCACCCAGCGGCTGATACGGTAATAGATCGTATGCCAATTCCCATATTTTTCAGGCAAAGCCCTCCATTTGCAGCCATTTTCCGCAATGTAAAGAAATGCATTAAGGACATGCAAATTAGAGTATGTGAGTTTGCCTCGATGTCGTGGAAAACAGTCCGCGATCTGCTCGTATTGTGTCTGTGTAAGTTCCATGGCGCAAAGATACAAAATATATTTAATTTATGCTAACAGGCCGTAGTGAGATACATGATGATTTCCAACACTAAAATGGCAATGATGAACGGAAAATTCTCATGGATAATAGGCGCCGGTTCTCACCTCTTCACATCCATAGCGTTCCGCAATGCGCTGCCAATTAACATGAAAGATAGTACCAACAGCATGATGGCAATGCCGGGGATGATGGCCATGTAGGCTTGATCCAGTACGATGTAGGCGTAGTTTTCTTTCATCATCATGCCCCACGAGGGCGTTGGCGGTTGTACGCCGATCCCTAAGAAGCTCAATCCAGCCTCCATAAGGATTGCCGAGGAGAAGTTGGAGGCGGAGATCACGATGACGGAACCTACGATGTTGGGCAGTATATGTTTGAAAATGATGTGAAAATCACTGAAACCCAGTGCTCGGCCGGCCTCTACATAATCCTGTTCCCTCAAGGAGATGACTTGTCCGCGTACCACCCGCGCCACGTCCACCCACATGGTCAACCCAATAGCGATGAAGATCTGCCAGAACCCTTTCCCCAATGCGAAACTGATGGCGATCACTAACAACAGCGTGGGAATTGACCACACAACGTTGATGATGAACATGAGCACATCATCCACCTTGCCCCGGTAGAAGCCTGCGACAGCACCCACTAAGATGCCGATAACCAATGCGATGAATACGGAGATGATCCCGACCGCCAAGCTGATTCGGCTTCCAATCATCAGTTGGCTCAGCACATCTCGTCCGTAGCGGTCAGTACCCAGCCGGAATTTTTTCGTTTCAATCGGATGCTCGCCGTAGAGATCGGCTATGGGAAAACAGGCTTGTCCATATTCGTCTTCCTGCTCGAAAAGCCGTGCAAAGAGGGTGTCGTTTCGGAATTTATGATTCTCGATGGCCATGGTGTGGTAGGGTAGGGGTTGCCCGAAAAGCATCCGTTTAAATATCCTGTGTTTTTCAACTTCATGACTACTTTTCACCTTCAGAATGTCCACCGTGAATCCCGGTTTTCGTAAGGCGATTTCCAGTTGTTGTTGGTTACAGTATGGCGTGTGATCCGGAGTGATCAAGTAGCCCAGCAGTGCGGTAATTACCACAAAGAGAATATACCCTGATGCAACCAGTCCCTGCTTTTCTTTCTTAAACCTTTGCCAGGTCAACGCCGCAAGGGAAACGGATTTGTAGTCTTTGGGTTTTCTCATTGATAGGTTTTTGGGATTAGGAGTTTTGTGTTTATTTATAAAAAGGGTGTCTCCCCACTGGAAACTTCGCCATCGGGTGGTAGTCGCCGGAGAGGCCAATGGGTGCGGAGTTGCGGATGGCGTGGACGATCTCGATGGAGTTGCGAGCCTCTTCCAGCCCGAAACCACGGCTGGCCAAGATTTCCTTGTAGCTCTCTGTGTGTAAATCGGCGAAGCCGCCGCTGAACTCCACCTCATCATTCTCTATCACGATGGAACGGTAGGTGCGTATTCCTTGTGCTTTGGCATTTTTGGGAAGATGGTCGACATTGATACTCAAGAAGTAGCGAACCCGTGCCTTTTCAAATTCCAAGTATCCCGCTACTCGGTCGTGCGAGGAAACGTGCACTACATTCTTGTTGACTTTCCCGAAAATCCACGCTAGCATATCGTAGAAATGCACTCCGATATTGGTGGCGATACCACCGCTTTTCCGATCCTCGCCTTTCCAGCTGGCGTAGTACCAATTCCCACGAGAGGTAATGTAAGTCAAATCCACGTCATAGATTTTGGAAGGATCACCCTCGTCCACTTTATTCTTTACTTTTTTGATGGCGTCATGCAGACGGAGTTGTAGGATATTGTACACTTTGCCTTTGCTTTCCGCCTCGATCTTCAGCAACGCGTCGATATTCCACGGATTCAGCACCAACGGTTTTTCACAGATCACATCGGCTCCCAATCGAAATCCATAGCGTATGTGTGCGTCGTGTAGATAGTTGGGCGTGCAGATGGAGAGGTATTCCACCCGTTGCTCACTATTCATGATCTTCGAACAATGCCGGTCGAAAAGTTCCATCTCAGTAAAAAATGAAGCTTCGGGGAAAAAACTATCGATAATACCCACACTGTCGCGAGTGTCATACGAGGCAATCAACTTGTTGCCGGTCTCTTTAATGGCTTTAAGATGACGAGGTGCGATATAGCCGCCAAGTCCCATAAGGGCGAAATTTTTCATATCAGATATCAGTAAACAGTTGCCAATTTGGATGTTATTCAGTTCATTAATTACAGTCTGCCGTCGATAATTCCCCTCTCCAAAACCCCCTTTACATCATAAATCACTCTTCTCTCTTTGGCTAATTTTTCAATATCCAATGGTTGGAACTCGTCATGAGCGACGGCTAATATGATGGTGTCGAAATGGTTGTCGAATTTTTCAATGCCTTGGACGAGAATGTTTATCCCATATTCTTCGCTGATTTCCAGCGGATTGGCTAATGGATCATAGATGATGATATGGTTAGAATATTCGTGCAGGGTGCTGTACATATCGATCACTTTGCTATTGCGGGTGTCGGGACAGTTTTCCTTAAATGTTATCCCTAAGATGAGAATTTGGGCGTCTTTAACTAAAATTCCTTTCTTATTCATCAGTTTTATGACCTGATGGGCTACATACTCGCCCATGCCATCATTGAGCCGGCGCGCTGCGGACATCACTTGCGGGAAAACCCCGTAAACCTGTGCTTTTTGGATCAGATAATAAGGATCAACGCCGATACAGTGTCCGCCGACCAATCCCGGTTTCATCTTGATAAAGTTCCATTTGGTGGCTGCGGCCTCGATCACGTCGTTCGTGTCGATCCCCATGGCGTTGAAGATGCGGGACAGCTCGTTCATGAAGGCGATGTTGACATCACGTTGCGTGTTTTCAATGATTTTGGACGCTTCCGCCACGCGGATCGAGGGCGCTTTGTGAGTGCCGTTGAGCAATACGGAATTGTATAACCTATCCACAAAATCGGCGGTCTCCGGTGTGGAACCCGAGGTCACCTTCTTGATCGTTTCCACAGTATGCTCTTTGTCTCCAGGATTGATCCGTTCCGGCGAATAGCCGGCGAAAAAGTCATGATTGAACCTCAATCCCGAAACCCACTCGATGACCGGCGTGCACTCCTCCTCCGTAACACCGGGGTAAACCGTTGATTCATAAATCACCACGTTGCCTTTGGAGATCACTTTTCCCACGCTGCTGCTGGCACTGATCAACGGATCCAAATTTGGTCGGTTGTTGACATCCACCGGAGTGGGCACTGCCACGATGTACACGTTGCACTCTGTAATTTCCTCCAACCGGTCGGTACAGCGGAACCCGCTTCGGATCGCTTCCTGCAAGTCGCAATCGGAAACTTCGCCAGTGTGATCGCGTCCTGCCATCAACTCCTTCACCCGGTGGCAATCCTTGTCAAACCCCACAACACGGTACTTTGTCGACAACAACCGCGCTAACGGCAGTCCCACGTATCCCAATCCGATCACGGCAATAGAAAGCTCCATCAGTTATCAGTTATCGTCAACAGTTGACTGTTGACTGTTTTTACACGAAATGTTCCGAAATTCTCTTCATCTCAGACTGCACATTATGTCCTTCATACAGAACGCCATAAATAGTCTCGGCGATCGGAATGTACACATCATAGAGTTTGTTCAACTCGTGGACACAGCGGCAGGCGTAGTAACCCTCTGCAATCATCTTCATCTCCATTTGTGCGATGCGGACGCTTAGTCCGTGGCCGATCATGTTGCCAAACAGACGGTTACGACTGAAGCTGGAATAGGCTGTCACCAATAAGTCGCCCAGATAGACCGAGTTGGAAATGTTGCGGTTCGGGTTGGGGTAGAGTTCAGTTACAAATTTGTCCATCTCCTTGACACAGTTGGCCATGTAGGCGGCAATGAAGTTGTCGCCGTAGCCCAGTCCGCTGTAGATCCCGGCACCCAGTGCGTAAATGTTTTTGAGTACGATGGCCATTTCCGCTCCCATGATGTCGGTGGAGGTTACCGTTTTCACATAACGGTTGGTGAACATTTTGGCTACCGTCTCTGCCAGGTCTATGTTTTCCGATGCGGCGGTGAGGTAGGTAAATCGTTCCCGTGCAATTTCCTCCGCATGGGACGGTCCGCTGATCAGCGACAAATTGGACATGGGCACTTTAAATTCGCTTACCAAATAATCGGTGATTAGTTGCATGGTCTCGGGAATGATCCCCTTCACCGCATTGATGATCTTTTTCCGGTTGAGTTTGCTCTTTTTGAGCGGTGCCAGCGTCTGGTGGATGAACGCTGAGGGCGATACGATGATCACGTAATCGGCGTGCGCCACCACTTTACGGATATCCGTGCTGATGATCACGTCATTGGGGTTGATATACACGGAACTGAGGTACAAGGGATTGTGGCCGAATTTGGTGATCCCTTCCACGATCTCCTCCTCCCGCACCCACCAATGGATATGTTCGAGGCTTTCCGTAAGTATTTTGATGATGGCTGTGGCCCAACTTCCCCCACCGATCACGGCTACCCGGTAGCGCAATCGGATCTTTTTTCTCCGTAAGGGTTTGATCGTTTGATCAAGTATAGGTATTCCTGTATTCAAATTTTAACTTTTTTTAAGGAGTGCAAAAATAGGAAAAAAGTTGAACTCTTCACCTTATTTCTAACTCAGCTCTTAACTAACTTCGACTTTTTCAAATTTTCACCATTTTCCGACTTCCCATTATCTTGTTTTCCCCGAAAATCCGGATGATATAGTTGCCGGAGGCGAAGTTATGCGTGCTGATTTGTATTTCACCTTCAATATGAGCAGTTTGGATGATCAATTTTCCATTCATGTCGTAGATCTCGACATCGATGGGGAAGGGATGGACGTTTTTGATTTTGATGTAATCGCTGGCGGGATTCGGAAAGATGTCGATGTTGTCATCTTCGTACTCATCGATACCCACCACAGTTGAAGAGATAGTGATGGATGTGGATTCGGAAAGTCCGCAGTTGTTGACAGCGAGTACGGTCAGAGTACCACTTCCGCTGCTATTGATGCTTAACACCACGTTTTTACTGGACGATTGTGTGAGCTGCCAACTCGGGTTGGAGACACTCCATTGGTAAGCGTCGGCGTGTTGTACGTTGTTGATAATGTATGTGTAATTACCGGCAAAACTGATAAATTCATTTCCGGTAATGCTCTCGGTGATCACCGGTTTGGGATTCACGGTTAAGGTCAGGGTAACGGTGCTATCGCAACCGTGTGCGGTGGTGAGATCCAACACGTGTGTGAAAACACCAGCACTTTCTTGCACCGGCAAACTGAAGCCATTGCGTTGATAAGTGTTGCCAATGCAAATCTCATCGGCCACATTTTTAGCGTAAGACGGGTTGACGACGACGTTGATGATTTGCGAAGCGCTGCAATCCAAATGGTTTGTGGCAGTTACCGCATAGGTAGTGCTGCCGCTCGGCGATATGGTCAGCGAATTTCCGGTGCTGCCATCGTTCCAGACGTAAGCCACGCCGCCGGTTGCGTAAAGCGTGTTGGTTTCGCCTTGGCACAGCGGCCGGTTTCCGGCGATGGTGATGTCGGGAGATGCCAGGAGAGAAGTGGTAGTCGAAGTCGTGGCGGTACACCCCTCGGCGTTAGTTACCGTTACCGTGTAGGTGTTCGCATCGCCTACCGTTACCGTTGCGTCGCTGGTACCATTGCTCCATTGATAAGAAACGCCCCCTCCTGCGGTGAGTGCCGTTTGATTGCCATCGCAAAACGTGGTGTTACCCATGATTGACGGGGTCGGTTTTGTATGGAAAGTCACTTCTTTGGTGGCGGTGGCCATACACCCCTGCTCATTAGTGGCGGTCACGATGTAGGTGCCCTGTAAAGTGGCATATTGTACGTTCCCCTGAACGCCCGTGTTCCAAATGTATGTATCTGTGCCCAAGACGGTTAATGTAACAGTATCGCCGATGCACCCCCAGTTGCTTCCGGAAATAGCGACTTCCGGCAATGGATTCACTGTCAATGTGATGGATGCGGAAGCGGTGCAATTATACTCATTGGTGGCGGTCACACTGTAGGAGGTGTTTTGTGTGGGAGTTGCATTGATGGCGGCACTGTTTTGACCGGTAGCCCAACTGTAGCTGTTTCCTCCGGTGGAAGTCAAGATGGTAGTTTCGCCAAGGCAGATCGTGCTTGTGCCGGTGATTTCCGTGTTAGGTAGCGGATTCTCGATGATGTTGGTGGAACTGCTTTGCGAGCAACCCAGCCCGTTCGTCACGGTTACCGTGTAGAGACCCGGGGCGGAGATGGTCGTGCTGGCGTTGATGTCGCCGTTGGACCAGTGAAACGATGTGCCGCCTTGCGCCGTAATCACGGTGGAAGATCCTGCGCAGTAAAAAGTGTTTCCCGACAGCGTAACCGTGGGGGTGGGGTTGATGGTGATGCCGATGGATGCCATAGCCGTGCAGTTGTTGGCGTTCGTGACCGTTACGGTGTAAGTGGTTGCACCCGTTGGACTGATCGTGTTCTCCGCCGTGGTGATGCCGTTTGACCACAAGTAACTGGTGCCGCCATTCGCTGTTAGTGTGGTGCTAGTGCCGGGGCATATCGACTGGCTGCCTGTAATAGAGGCGGTGGGTGCCGAGTGCGTTGTTACCGATTTAGACTGCACGCTGATGCAGTTGTGCGCGTTGGTCGCCGTGACGGAGTATGTTCCGCTTGTGGTAACGGTTAAGGAGGGTGTGGTTTCCCCCGATTGCCAAAAGTAGGTTAGTCCCGCCTCTCCCGAAGCGGTCAATGGAGTACTGCTTCCTTGACAGAAGGTACTGTTGCCGCTAATGGTGAAGTTCGGTAAGGCGTTTACCGTCACCATCCGTGTTGCGGTGGTGGAACAACCGTATTCATTGCCCACTGTCACGGAATAAGTGCCGGCTTGGTTTGTTGTGATTTCTGTGGCTACCGATCCGGTTGACCAGTTGTATAGCGATCCTCCCGAGGCGGTCAGGATGGTGGAAGCTCCTTGGCAAATATTCGTTTCCCCCGAGATAGCGGCCGTTGGTAATGCCCGCTGAACCACCGTGAACGAGGCTTGTTTTTCGCAGCCCAAGTCGGTGGATACCGTCACGTAATAAACTCCCGATTCGGAGATTGCGATGCTGCTTGTGGTCGCATTATTGCTCCAACGATAGCTCGCACCGCCGTGCGCCGTCAATACCGCCGTGCTGCCGACACAAAGGTTCTCTTGTCCGGTGATGGATGGCGATGGGCTGGGATTGACCGTGACGATGATGGCCTTGGTGGATTCGCACCCGTTGTTATTGGTCACGGTCACGGCATAGTTGCCACCTTGGCTCACGGTGATGGACGCCGTGTTGGCTCCGGTGCTCCAAACGTAACTATTTCCTCCACTGGCGGTTAACAGCGTATTTCCGCCTTGGCAAAATGAAGAACTGCCCGCTATGTTTGCGTTAGGCGAAAGGATGGTGGTCAGCTGGTGGGAAAATACATTCGTACAACCGCCTTCTCCTGTGGCTGTCACGTAATAGGTACCTGCCCGGTGAATGTTGATATCGGGTGTGGTTTCTCCCGACGACCATAGGTAGGAAATAGCTCCCGAAGCGCTGATCGTAGTAGTGTCTCCTTGGCAGATCTGCGACGACCCCAAGATGGAAACGCTGGGCAGAGCATGAACGGTGATATTAAAACTAAACTCTTTCGCACAACCGGGGGCGGATGTTGCTGTAACCCGGTAAATGCTGTTTTGTGCGGGGTTGCTGATCAGCATGGAAGAGGTCTCTCCTGTGCTCCAGCGGTAAGTGTTGCCAGTGTTTCCGTGTGCCTCAATGACAGCTTGTTGTCCGAGACAGATATCTTCCGTCACGGAAAAAGTCACCGAAGGTAACGGCAAGATATTGATCAATTGCGAGATCGTATCTGTGCATCCGTTTACAGCAGTCACGGTGACGATGTATTTTCCGAAATTCGAAGTGCTGATGTTGCGGGTGCTTTCTCCGGTGTTCCAGAAATAATTCACCCCGCCGTCAGCTTGCAAGATCACGCTGCCGCCTTCGCAAAACGTGGTGGAGCCGGAAACATACAAACCCACGGTCGGTTTCGCCATTGTCGTGGTGATGAGGCTGTCTTGCCCCACACAGCCCTCTGGCGTGGTGAATGTCACGCGGTATTCGCCAGCCTCGTTCACGTGAATGGTGCTGGTTGTTTCCCCCGTACTCCACACGCAACTGGTCACGTCCGGAATGGTGAGCGCATGGTTGCTGTTTTGGCAGAAAACAGTATCTCCAATTATTTTGTAACTATTTATGTCGCAAATTGATACGGTTGTCTTCGCTGTTGCGCTCACACTGTGGCTGTTTGTGCCTGTAACTCCATAAGTTTTATCCGAAGAAGGAGTCACGGTGATAGAGTTCCCCGTCATCCCTGTTGACCAAATGAAAGAGGTGCCGGTATTTTTCACGTCAACCACGGAAAGCGTGACCGTTTCTCCCGCACAAATGGATTGGTCTCCCGTGATTTCCAATTGAGGCGTATAATCATGGATGATGATAGAATCAACACGGGAGCAAAATTCACCGGTGCTGGCTGTCACCACGTAAGTTCCTTCCTCGAACACAGTGATCACGGCGGTGGAGTCCCCTGAGTTCCATTGATAGTCAAGGGCTCCCGTAACTGTGATGACTACTTGATCCGCCATATGCAACTCCGTGTCCTTGGAAATATTGGGATTCGGCACAACCGAGAAGGTTACATCGATGGAATTCATAGCGGAACAGCCGTTGGTATCGGTGGCGGTGACAAAATATGTTCCCGCAGTGTATACCTTCATGAAAGATCCTGTATTTCCGTTGTTCCATGAATAATTTGCTATGCTGTTTGGAATAACTGACAAGGCGAGAGTATCTCCCACGCAGGCGTTTTTATTTCCAGAAATGGAAATTGCCGGTTGCGGATGAATAGTCACATGAACGTTAATGATGGAATCGCAATTTGTTGATCCATACGAGTATATGAGGAAATCTCCGGCTTCCGATAATGAATTTCCACGATAGTCATAAGGAACTTCCGATGCGCAAATAGAAATCGTGTCATATCGGAAAGTACTTGGGGTGATAGACAAATTCAAAGTCACCACGCTGTCGCAACCCCACTGGTTGATGAATGTTATTTGATGTATGCCTGCGTTGTAAATGGCACTATCTCCCATAAAATAAGGCAATTTGTTTTCACAAATCACCTCGCTCAGTGCAATATCTCTTTCATCTTCTACGATGACATGGATGGAGATGCTGCTGTCGCAATAATTTTTAGAATCGTAATGCAGTGTATATGTTCCATTTACATATATGGCTAATGTGTCAAAGATAAAAGGCAAAGCCGCTTCGCAAACGTGTTTGGTGATCTCTTCCGAATAATTTTGTTTGATGGTAAATTTGTTAAAATGGATGTTTTGGCAATTGTTATCGTCATATTTGTAAAACGATGTGCTTTCTGTGTAAATGGAATCGGTTACTTCGTCATAATAGGTGAAGCAAGTGTCTATATCATTGTCAATGATTAGATTATAAAATGAAATAGTGCGTCCATCCGCATTCATGTAAGGAATCACCATATCGGGAAGTTGGAATTGGAAAACCGAGAGATCTGCTTCCGTGAACGACTCCTCGGGTTGATTCAAAACAATATACGGTGTACAAAACCGCAAAGTGTCAAATTGTATGAGGTAGGTTTGGTGTGTTGGCAATGAATTGAATTGTAGAGAACTGCCATGTGATAAGCGGATGGGGAATTCGTTTAGATCTGCCCCGGGATCCAAATTCAATGATCCGCCGATGTGATTGATGAGTGCGTTCTCCAAATCAAAATTTACGAATTGCCCGGAAGCGTGTATTGTCAAAGTTCCTGAATTGCTCAGCAAGTAGGGGCGAGCAGAGGATCCCGTTCCATTGAAAATAATGTTTTGATTTTCGGGATTATCGCTTCCAATGCGTAACGCCGCATTTTCCCCGATAGTGATGAATGTTCCGCTGCCGGTGTATTGGATGATTTGCGAAAGATTTTCTGTGCTCAGGTAATAGTGCCCGCTTTCGATAGTAATAGGATTCGATACGGCGATATCCTGGGTTAGGATGATTTCATATTCTCCTGAGGACGAGACTGATGCGCAATAGGCTTTGTCGATTCCACCCAATGCCGATATGAACGTGGCGGCGTTGTTGACGGTCACCGGAGTGACGGTTTGTGCAAACGAGCGGCTTGTAAGCAACCAGCAGATCGCAAAGAAAAAGCACAAAGCCCGAATATTTCCACTTGTTAAAATGTACTGTTTTTTCATTTTTATAGAATTTTCATTTTTTCAATTTCCCAAATCCCGGAAACAACGTGTCACGACCTTGAAATCGTATAGCAAACTATAATCCAACAGATAAAGTTGCTCTACTTTTGTTTCCATATTCGCATTGATATTCAAGTTTTTGTACGGTGATATGGGGGATAAGACACAATTTATGTCGTATGGTTTGTCGTGAAAGGCAGTATGTACACCGATCCAGCTTTTTTTTCCAGCTATAATCTGGAAAACATTTCTAAAAAAACCTCCTTTTTTATGCACGAACCAAACCGAAATTGGCGAGAAGAGCAGCAAGAAAAAGGCGGAAACGAAATCAAATGCTCGTTTTCTTTTCAAATTTTCTTCATGAAATAACAGATGGCGGTTTTTTTCCACGCACGATTCGACTGATGAGATGTGGTTGCTGCCGATGATCGAGTGGCTGTTCGATGGGGCAATTCGGCACTCAATTCCCCGGTCTTTCCAAGCTACAATGTAGTTGATGATCTGTTTGATCTTCAAATTCTGTGAGCAGAAAATGATCTCTTTTAAGTTAAAAGCGTGGATTATGGTGTCGATTTCCGACAGTTTTCCAATCAGTTCGGGATGGTTGATGTTTTGGTTGTCAGATGATATAAATCCATAGTAGTCAACATTTCTATCGATAGTATTAAGTAGTGTAGCTATTCGTTCCATTTCCACTTCCTGTCCAATAATGCCGATGCGACGGTGTGATTTCCCGGTTACGATAAGATCTTTAACGTTGAATTTGTGGTATAAATACCGGATGGCATTGAGTGCGATGGCGGTCCACATGGCTCCAAACACGAGCATCGCCCGCGAAAAACGGTATGTTTCCGGCAATAGAGCGTACACCAGCAAAATCAAAATCGTGCCGAGCAAAATACCCTTGTTGGTATCGGAAAGGCGGATAGGCTTTTTGTATCCTCCACAAATTGTGATGGAGAGAATCCATGTAATGATGTAAAGCGGAATGATGGCGTAGTAGAAAAAATCGGGAAAGCCGCTGTTTTTCGGAGCTAAAATGGCGAAATCCCAATAGAGGGCGATAGCGATCAACCCGATGGAAATGATCAGGAAATCAATGGCTGGAAGCACCAGCCTCATTGCGATCCGTTTGAGAATAGACACTCCCGCTCGGAACCATATCGCAAAATCGATGAGACACTGGAAAGCCTTGGCGTTTTTCACTGAGAAGTGTTTTTTAGCGAAAATTTGCATTGCCTTGTAAAAAACAAGCACGTAATTGATGCTCCCTTTTTTTGTGCTTTCACCCTTATAATGAATGATTTGCGTTTTCGGAAAATAGTAATTCCGAAAACCGGCTTTCGTGATGCGATACGACAAGTCGATGTCCTCGCCATACATGAAATAATCCTCATCCAGATAACCGATCTGATCCAATAACGGCTTGCGCATCAGCATGAACGCCCCGGAAAGCACGTCCACCGCATGAATTTCATCGGGAGATAGATGAGTCAAATGGTAGGAACTGAATTTTTTGGATTTTGGGAAAAGTTTGGAAAAACCGAATATCTTGTAAAACGCCACGTTCGGCAACGGTAATCCCCGTTTGGATTCGGGCAAAAACTCCCCTTTCCCGTTTATCATCTTCACGCCCAATCCACCTGCATCGGGTGTTTTATCCATGAAATCCAAACATTTGGCAAATGTATCTTCTTCTACCAGCGTGTCAGGATTGAGTAACAGCACGTATTCTCCCACGGCTAACTTAATCGCTAGGTTGTTGGCTTTGGCGAAACCTATATTATCCTTGTTTTCAATAAGTTTTATGTTTGGAAAACGGCTTTTCAGTAGTTCTGCGGAGCCGTCTGAGGAATGATTGTCAACAACAAAAACTTCACTCTCAATATCTGTCAACGCTTTATTGACTGAGAGGAGGCATTGTTCAATAAAATATTTGACATTATAATTGACAATGATGACACTTAGCTTCATTTTCGACTTTTTTTAACTAGAAATAAGCCAGGACACTTTTTCGTGCTCTCACTTTTTCTCCGTTGCTAACCACGATTTCCGTGCCAATGGGCAGGAAAACGTCCACCCGCGAGCCGAACCGGATCATACCCATTTCCTCGCCTTGCACCGAAGGGTCGCCCACTTTTAGGTGGCAAACGATCCGACGAGCCACGAAACCTGCGATTTGACGGAACAGCACCGTTTCCCGCTCGTTCCGAGAAACCACCACCGTGTTGTGCTCGTTCAGCGTCGAAGATTTGGGGTGCTTGGCTATCAAATAGTTCCCCTGATGATATTTCACGTAAGTAACCTCGCCATCCATTGGAAAGTAGTTCACGTGCACGTTGTGAATCGACATAAAGATCGATACTTTCAACCTTTTATCGTTAAAATATTCATTTTCCACTACCTCTTCGATGTTGATGATCGTGCCGTCGGCGGGTGAAATCACCCCGTTGTCCACTTTGTTGACAACCCGGTTGGGTATCCGGAAAAATCGTACGACAAAGAAAATGATCACAACGCCTGCCACCGCTGCTAACGTAAAAGGAATTTTCGTGTTAAACGGCAGCCGTAAAAAGAGTAGCCATACAATAATGATGGCTACCGTGATGACTGTAATGGGTTTTCGTCCTTCTCTGTGGATTTTCATACTTTATTCATTGACATACAAGATAAATATGCTGTTCGGGATGTTGTTGTATTTGCTTGAACGTTCCGTTATTCTTCGGGGATAATCTTTCTCGTTGTACTCGTAAATGTAATGTATGCTCGTGTAATCGTGCGAATTGCCGAAAAATTTAATATCCGTGTTCTCCATCGTTTTATTGTTTTCCGAAAAACCGATGAGGAAATTGTAATTGGAACTGCGGGTGTTGACGATGTTGTCGCCATTGTAGTTGGCACAATAGGAAAACGGCATTTCGAAGAAGGGGTTCATCTTATCGTCATATTCAAAAAGTGTGGTCTCCACGTAGTTAGATTCTGGTATCGTGGTTACAGACTTGATGATGTTCATAGTTTTCTCATCGTAGAAGACCTGCGTGAAACTCTTGCGGGTCAACTCTTTGCTGTCGGATTGCTGCATTGCCGTGATTGCGTTGTCGTTGTATCCGACAAACTGTTCATAAAATTCCGATTTTGAAATCTCGTCCAAACTCTTAAAGAACTCCCGGTCGTATTGAATGTCAATGGAAGCGACGGTTTTGTCGGCTCTGCGCGTGAAAGAGACCGTTTGCCTAACTGTGCCGTCAATCATGTACTCCAAGCCGACCATGAACTTCTTCTTTTTTTCCCCCTCGTAAGTATAGGTGATGTTCTCCGTCAACCCATACTTGTTTACGTAGGTGATCGTGGTTATGCGCCCATCGTCGTCGTAAGTGAATGCGTATCCCCTCCCACTGATTAGGGAGATGGAAGTGATTTGGTCTTCGCCGTTGTAGTTGTAAGTTTCGCTGGCGGGGGCGGTATAAATGCCTTCCGGGAAATTGACATTTGTATCTACGTTGCTGCGGTACCAGACTTTGCTGATCATGCATTTGGGACTGTAAATTTCGTCATACTTGTCGCATCCGGAAAAAAAGAAGAGAACCAGTGCGATGATGGGAATAAAGGATACAATTTTTTTCATGTTGCTTGTGATTTTTCTGATTTTATTCAAAACCGTGCAAAAATACAAAAATAGTGAAACGTTAAAGAAAATTGATATAATTTTGTGCGCTAAAAAGGAAAACAGATGAAAATCACGTTGAAAGATAAACTTAAATACTTAATTCATTACTTTGAAGTGCATAATCCTGAAGCAGCTTCTGAGCTGGATTTCAAGGATCCGTATCAATTGTTGGTGGCGGTTGTGCTCTCTGCGCAGTGCACCGACAAACGGGTCAATATGGTGACGCCGGCCTTGTTCGACCAATATCCCACGCCGTTCGACTTGGCCCAAGCCTCAACCGAGGATATTTTCCGATTGATCAAGTCTGTTTCTTATCCCAACAACAAGTCTCTCCATTTGAAAGGGATGGCAGAGGGTTTGGTAAGCCATTTTGGCGGAAAAGTGCCCCAGACTCGGGAAGAACTGATGACGTTGCCCGGCGTGGGACGGAAGAGCGCCAACGTAATCCTTTCCGTTTGTTTCAACCAACCGGCAATGGCGGTCGACACGCACGTTTTCCGGGTAGCACACCACCTGGGACTTGTCAACGAAAAAGCAACTACGCCGTTGGAGGTGGAAAAACAGTTGGTCGTACATTTACCCGAAGAGATCATCCCGCTAGCCCACCATTGGCTCATCCTCCATGGCCGTTATGTCTGTCTCGCCCGCAAACCCAAGTGCGAACAATGCGGGCTAAAGGAAATTTGTGATTATTACCAAACTAAGAATCAATGAATAATTTAAAGATTCAATAATTCATTGAACTGTTGAATCTTTGAATCTTTAAATTTTTGAATTATTGTATCTTTGCGGAAATTTTTGATATTTGACGAATGAGATTGGGATTTGAGGCAAAACGGGCTTTCTTCAACACAAGCGGACTGGGTAATTACGCCCGCAACATGCTGATCGCCTTGCAGCAATTTTATCCTGAACATGAATATTTACTCTTTACCCCGAAATATTCCGAAAGCCTCTTTTCTTCACAAAATTATACCGTAATAACGCCCGAAAATGGCTGGAAATATTTCCATTCATTGTGGCGGTTGATGGGAATGAGCGCCACCATAGACAAACAAGTAGTCGATATTTTTCACGGATTGAGTAACGAATTGCCACGAGGCATTGGAAAAAGCAATGCGAAATCCGTGGTGACGATCCATGATCTGATTTTCATGCGTTATCCGGAATGGTATAAAAAGCATGACAGGATCATCTATCAAAACAAAACGGAATATGCTTGTAAGTATGCCGATAAAATCGTGGCGATCAGTGAGCAGACAAAGTCGGATTTGATTCATTATCTGAATATTAAGGAAGATAGAATCGAAGTCATCCATCAACCGGCCCTAATGCGGTTTATGCAAAACGGGATATCGGAAGAGAAGACGATAGAAACCGTGTTGAAGTACCGGTTACCGGAACAATATCTGCTGATGGTGGGGAATATTGAGAAACGCAAGAATATCGCCAACGTTATCCAAGCCAAATTGCATGGAGGGATTGATGTTCCACTCTATATTGTAGGTCGAGAAACGCTGTATGCCAAAGAATTGAAAAACAGAGTGGCAAGTCAAAAAGGCGAAGATATTTACTTTCTGCACCACGTTTCCACCGAGGAGTTGTTCACGCTCTACAGGAATGCCGCTATACTGATCTATCCTTCTTATTTTGAAGGATTTGGCCTTCCGGTGATCGAATCGTTGATGTGTGGTACGCCGGTGATTGCTTCGCATGGGTCATGCCTTGTGGAAACCGCTGGCGACGGGGCACTTTATATCGATCCTGACAATGTGGAGCAGTTGATCGAGACTGTCCGGCAACTGCTTCAAAATAGAACCATGAGGAAGGAGTTGGTAGAGAAAGGGCAGAAGCATATCCGACAATTCGAACCATTGCGAATCGCTTTCAAAATGAATGAATTATACAAATCGCTAATTTAAAAACAGAGCATTCGATGCGGGCAATTTCCGGCGTGATCATCACGCTCAATGAAGAGAAAAACATACATGGTGCGATCGAGTCGTTGCAAACGATTTGCGAGGAGATTATCGTGTTGGATTCGGGAAGTACGGATCAAACCTGCGCCATCGCTGAATCGCTGGGTGCGAAGGTTTATTTGCAAGAGTATCTGGGAGATGGTTGGCAAAAAAACAAAGCATTGGAACACGCTTCCCACGATTGGGTTTTCAGTTTGGATGCCGATGAACGCCTCACCCCGGAGTTGGTTGATTTTATACAAGAGATTGATTCCCAGAATGAAACCCATGACGGTTATGCCATCCGGCGACGCAACAGAATCGGGAGCCGCTGGATGAAATGCTGCGGTTGGTATCCTGACTATTTAGTGCGTTTCTTCAACAAAAAAAAGTTAAAATTCACCGAAACTAAACAGCACGCCCACGTTCCGGAGATCAATACAAAACGGATAACGAAGGATATAGAGCATTATACCTACCAAAATATCGGCGAGCTTTTCGCCAAACCGGGACGTAATTTTTCTACTCGGAGTGCCAAGATCATGTATGTAAATGGCAAGAAAATCTCCCCGTTTACTCCGTTTTTGCACGGTTTTACAGCGTTTTTCAATAACTATTTTTTTCGTAAAGGAATCTTCCACGGCGTGGACGGTTTCACGCTCGCTCTCGCCATCTCCTGCAACACCTATCTTAAATACGCAAAACTACTTGAATATAAACGTGATTCGATAGTAAGAGAAGGGGAGGATTTTGAGAAGATTTGGTAACCTAAATAGCACACAGACGATACAGATCAAGACAAAATACCCTAAATTCATGAAATACCCACATCTCTATTTTTTTCTGTTTATTGCCGGCCTTTTTCTCCTCATCATCAGTCCGAATTTTTTATCAGACGGTATGTTTTTAGATGGACTAATGTATTCGACTATTGCCAAAAACATGGCCGAAGGGTTGGGCACGTTTTGGAATCCCTTGTTCACGCGCACCATTTCGCCTGAATTTCATGGACATCCTCCATTAGCTATGGGAATCCAAAGCATTTTCTACACTTTGTTTGGCGAAAGTCGATATGTTGAGAAAATCTATTCATTTTTAACATTTGTGGTAACGGCGTGCATTTTGCTCAAAATCTGGAAAACGTTGAATTTGAAAAATGGGTGGAGTATCCTTCTGCTCTGGTTCACCGTGCCGGTTGTCATGTGGGCATGTCCCAATAACTTGTTGGAAAACACGATGATGATTTTCACGACACTTTCCGTCTATTTTTACGTTAAAGGCGAAAAAAACGGACGGCTCTATTTTTTATTATTGGCGGGTCTGTCCTTGTCACTGGGTTTCCTCACCAAAGGATTTGTCGCCTTTTTCCCGTGGACGTTACCTTTCATTGATTGGCTTTTTCTGCAACGAAAAACATTTGTAAAGATGTTGATAAATAGCGTGTTATTGGTGTCATCCACCTTGCTTCCGCTGCTGTTGCTGGTTGTGATTTCTCCGGAGGCGCGGTGGAGTTTGCAACAATATCTGGATCAGCAAATCGTGTGGAGTTTCCAAAACGTGGCCACAGTCGATTCCCGTTTTTTCATCATCAAACGGGTATTCCTTGACTTGCTGCCTGCTTTGGTGCTTTCGGGTGGAATGCTGTTATACTATAAGTTGACGAGTAGACGGGTAGACAAGTGGATGGGTGAGCGAGTGGATTGGAGACTGGGACTGGCTTTTCTGACGTTGGCGTTGACAGGGGTGGTGCCGATCATGATCAGTATGAAACAGAGCCTTTTTTACACTTTGCCCGCTTTTCCGATTTTTGCCATCGCCTTCGCCATCTTCATCAATCCGGTCGTTAACTTGCTGCATGACAGATTGAAAATTTCGATTATTTTCAAAGTCTTGGCGTGCGTGTTGTTCGTGGCAGGGATTGGTTCCACCTTTTATTTTTCCAATAAAATCGGTCGCGATGAGGCGAGACTCAAAACGGTGTACGCTGTGGGCGGCGTTATTCCCAAAAACCAGACCATAGGTATTTCACCCGATTTGCATACCGATTGGTCGCTTCACGGTTACTTTTTCCGCTATTTTAACATTTCGTTAGATTGGAATCAGGAAAATACGTATGAGTATCGGTTGGTTCCTGATTGGGATGGCGGTTATGAATTTGAAAATGTGTCAAATTGAAAATGATCGGTAAATTTCCACATTCCCGATTTTCAAATTAAAAATTGTTATTTTTGCCCCCGATTTGAAAGGGGTGCCCCATAAAGGCTGAGAATAGACCCAATGAACCTGATGCGGGTAATGCCGACGTAGGGAAAATGGCTTATATTTTTCATATCCTCTTTCCATTATTAATTTACGTAACACTAAAACTTAACGTTATGACGTACAAATTGAAATGGAAAAGAAGAAAGAGTGTCAACATTCTGAAATCTTTCGTGGCTTCAACAATCTTGCTTACTCCGGTTTCGGAGATTTTCGCCCAACAGGACACTGCCAAGACGGTGCTTTTGGAGACGGCCAAGGTGACTTGGGTTCGCCCGTCTGGCGAGTTGCCCTTCGCTGGCACCACCATAAACCGCTCTGTCATCGAGAATAGTTCGGGAAACGGCAGTATCAATAACCTGTTGGAGCTGGTGCCTTCCATGGTGACCTCCTCCGATGCCGGCACCGGAATTGGGAACACCAGCCTGCGTATCCGCGGCATCGACCACACCCGGATCAACACCACCATCAACGGCATTGAGCTGAACGATGCGGAATCTCAAGGGACGTGGTTCGTGAATCTACCGAGTTTTGGCAATTATGTCGACAACTTTTCTTTGCAGCGGGGTGTGGGAACATCTACCAATGGTGCGGCCGCTTTTGGCGCCAGTATGGATTTTAGTACCTTGTCGCCCTCCAGCCGACCTTTCGCGGAATTCTCTTCTGCGGCGGGTTCATTTAACACCTTCAAAAATTCCGTGGCTCTTTCTTCAGGATTGATTAAGAATCGTTTCGCATTCACTGCCGCCTATACCAACTTGCAAAGCGACGGCTATATTGACCGTTCTTCGGCCAATCTGAACTCGATGTTCATCACTGGCGAATATCGTTTACTGAATAAAGAGGATCAAGACTTTGGCACGTTGTCTTTCAATATATTACATGGTGCGGAGAAGACCGGTCTAGCTTGGGACGGCGTTCCTTCCGAAATGTTGGAAACCAACCACACCTACAATGGCTGTGGCATCTATTATGATGATGACGGTAATGTGCAATATTATGACAATGAAACAGATAACTATAAACAAACCCATTACCAACTTTTCTATAAGAAGATATTCCGAAAAGAAAAGATGGATAAGCTCGTTGAAATAACGGTGAACGCCGGATTGCATCTGACCCGTGGGATTGGCTACTATGAGCAGTATAAGGATGATGAAAAATTCAGTGATTACGGTTTGTCCGATTTCGCTACTGAAAACGACACGCTGAAAAGAACCGATCTGGTAACTCGCAAATATCTGGATAACTATTTCTATGGTTTTGTGTTCAACGTTTCGCAAAGATTTTATAGTAAAAATGATTTTGTGTCTAAAGTGACATGGGATATAGGTGGATCGCTAAATCGTTATGATGGTGATCATTATGGAGAGATTGTTTGGATGCAATATGGCGGAAACGTGCCGCCGTTTGATCAGTGGTATTTTAACCGGGCACATAAAACCCAAGGCAATATCTATGGCAAAATCTCGTACCGTCCGATCAAAAAAATGTTAATTTATGGCGATTTGCAGTACCGGAGGATTGATTATACGATTGACGGAATGGATGATAATTTGGCGGATATCACACAAGAATATGATTGGAATTTTGTGAATCCCAAAGTGGGAATCAGCTATCAATTTGGAAACAAACATAAACAGGATGTCTACTTCTCGTTCGCCATCTCGCACCGAGAACCCACACGCTCGGATATTGTGGATGCGCCTGCAGGCAACAAACCCACGGCGGAACGGCTCTATGACTTTGAGGTAGGATTTAACCATACGTCACGGAAGTTTGCGTTCAACGTGAATGCTTACTATATGAACTACAAGGACCAGTTGGTGCTGACCGGTCAAATCAACGATATGGGTGATGCTATCATGGTGAATGTGGCTCAAAGTTATCGCACTGGCATAGAGGTTGTTTCCGCTTACCGTCCGACGAAATTCTTTACTTGGAAAATCAACGGAACGTTCAGTTTGAACAAAATCCAGGATTACAAACATTACGTGGATGATTACGACAACTGGGGTGCGCAGATCGTGGAAGAGCTGGGCACCACCGACATCTCCTTCTCCCCAGGTATCATCGCTGGCAACGAGTTTATTTTTACCCCGTTGAAACGCTTTAACATATCCCTGTTGACCAAGTTTGCAGGCAAACAATACCTCGACAATGCCTCCGATGACCATCATGCGATCAAACCGTACTCGTTTACTAATTTGCAACTGAGCTATTTGTTTGAATTTAAGGAGAGAACGAAACTTTCCCTTTTCTTTCAAGTAAACAACATCTTCAATATGAGATACGAAAGCGGCGGCTGGCTCTACCGCTACGTTGAAGGCGGTGCGGAATACCACGATGACGGCTACTATAGCCAAGCAGGGATTAATTTCATGGGAGGAGTGACGGTGAAAATTAGGTGAGACGATAGGAAGATAGAAGTGTAGTGCACGGAGTTATTTTTCCTTCTTTTTGCCGGTAAAACGATACCCCAACTCTATACCGAAATGCCAATACGATCCGCGGCTGAACAGTTGCACATTCAAGGTCTCTTCTTCATTGTAATGGATCACC
>JAITVP010000028.1 GCA_031285725.1 Bacteroidales bacterium | reverse complement strand
AACGACGCTTTTCACCCAAAATCAAAAAAAATATTCAATTTAGCAAAAAAACAACCATTCTGAGAGGGGTATTGTATTGATTGGCAGAAGAAAGAGGGATTTTAATGATTTAGCCCTGACCGAACATTATAGTAAAAAACATGAATTGCTAAACAGAAACAGCCGCCTTAATATGCGGATCGGGATCATAATTTTCCAAAATAAAATCCTCGAATTTAAAATCGAAAATGGATGTTATTTCAGGATTAATCTTCATCGCAGGGAGTTTTTTCGGGGTACGTTTCAATTGTTCTTTCGCCTGTTCGATATGGTTGCTGTAAAGATGCACATCGCCAAAGGTGTGGATAAATTCACCAAATTGCAAACCAGTTACTTGCGCCACCATCATCAGCAACAGAGCGTAGGAAGCGATATTGAACGGCACGCCCAGAAAAGTGTCTGCACTCCGTTGATAGAGCTGGCAGGACAGTTTCCCATTGTTCACATAGAACTGGAAGAGCGCATGACATGGCGACAATGCCATTTTCGGCAAATCGGCAACATTCCATGCGTTCACGATCAGCCGCCGGGAATCGGGATTTTTCTTGATCTCATCGATCAGCAACGAAATCTGGTCAACCGTCTCGCCGCCGGCACCTTCCCACGAACGCCACTGCTTTCCGTACACAGGTCCCAGGTTTCCATCCTCATCCGCCCATTCGTCCCAAATGGTGATGTTGTGTTCGTTTAGATACCTGACGTTGGTGTCGCCTTTCAAAAACCAGAGTAATTCGTAAATAATGGAACGAAGATGAAGCTTCTTGGTCGTCAAAAGCGGAAAACCTTCGTTGAGGTCGAAACGTGTCTGATAACCGAAAACGCTGTAGGTTCCCGTGCCCGTGCGATCCGATTTATAGTTGCCGTTGGTCAAAATATAGTCTAATAGTCCTAAGTATTGCTTCATCTTAACAAATAATCTTAGATGAATTTTTCGCCGAAATCAACCTGCACATCAGTCACGTATTGACGGATCAATTGCTCATTCTCTTTTTTACAAATTAACAAAATCCCGTCATTTTCCACCACAATGTAATTGTCCAAACCCTCCAAAATCACGATTTTGTCTTTCGGCATATTGACAATACAATTAGTTGTGTTGTATGTTTTTACGCGTTTCCCCACTACGGCGTTTTGATTTTCATCTTTGGGCCTGATGGCGTACAGAGATCCCCACGTTCCCAAATCCGACCAACCGAAATCAGCCGCAAAAACCCGTACGTTTTGTGCTTTTTCCATGATTCCGAAGTCGATGGAAATATTCTTGCACACTTCGTAAATCTTGTTGATGATCTCTTTTTCACCGGGGGTATTGTAAAATCCTTCTCCCTGTTTGAAAAGCTGATTCACATCCGGCAAATATTTTTCAAACGCTTTTTCGATCGATCTCAATGACCACATGAAAATGCCTGCGTTCCACAAAAAATCACCACTTTCGATAAATTTTTGCGCCATTTTCAACTCAGGTTTTTCCGTAAACGTCTTCACAGTATAAATAGACGAATTGTCCTTATATACTTTATCTTCATCATATTGAATATATCCGTATCCGGTGTTGGGATGCGATGGACGGATACCGATGGTGAGCAGCCAGTCGTTTTTCTCCACGGCGTTCAGTCCGATTTTGATTACGTTGAGGAAAACGTCTTCGCGGTAAATCACGTGGTCGGAAGGTGCCACCACGATCACGGCATCGGGATTGATCTCACTGATCTTGTAGTTTGCATAGGCGATGCAAGGCGCCGTGTTCCGTCTGGATGGTTCCAGAATAATTTGATTTTCAGATATTTCCGGAATCTGTTCCTTCACTAAATCTTTATAATCTTCACTGGTTACAATGTAGATGTTTTCGGTAGGACAAATCTGCTTGAAACGGGTGAATGTTTTCTGTATCAACGTTGTACCATCTCCTAAAATATCAATGAATTGTTTGGGCGTTTTTTGCCGGCTCATGGGCCAGAACCGTGCGCCCACACCACCGGCCATAATTACACAATAGTAGTTAGTGTTCATATTTTTGATTTAATCGGTTTGCGAGATATAAAACATATTCATGGTTCGGATATTGTTCTTTCAAGGAAAAATATATTTTCTCCAACAAGTCTAAATGCTCTTCTTCCCGGATGAAAATCCGGCGATTATAAGATTGGTAAAAAGCGGTCAAAGCGGCAAAAGAATGGTTGTTTTTTTCAATAAAATCAATCAATTCCTGTGTGTGATGATCCACCAAAACCACATAATCTTCCTCTATTTTCTGTTTGCAACTGTCGTCATACAAATTCATTTCATAGGTTTTGTACAACTCATCCACTGTATCGATGAAAAGTTTCAATTTCCGGTCTAATTGCCACATTAACAGGGCATCATCACCGCCCGAAACACGGTAGTTTTTCACCATCATCTTCTGATTAATCTGAAAATCAAGATTTTCTCCATGCCGAGCCATAGTAGTAATCTCATTGAACGGATTCTGAGAAAGACGGTAATAGTAAGGATATGCGGGATCTTTTTTGTTTTTCGTGGAGATCACAAACTTAAAATTTTTACCGTCAATGTCAGCGGAATCAATACGAACCGCACCACCTGGGGTGATTTCATACAGGTAGAGTTTGCTATTTTCTATTTCCGCCAACGTGCCTTTGATGACGATTTTGTTGTCTGCGCAGGCAACCAGTAAGATGGAAGATATTATAAGTTGAAAAACTACTTTTTTCATCATTATCGAACAAAACATTATGTTTACATGGTCTCTATTTGAATTACAGCTGTACATCCTTGAACATAAAAGCGCCGTTTGGTCCGCATATTGGTGCAAATTGCGCGGGTGCGCAAAAATTCATTCACGACAAAAAGTTCGTGCCGCAGAATGAACTTATCCCCGACTTTCAGTTTGCTCAAACTTGTTGTATCCTTGTGCTGGGTTCGGTACTTTTGAAACACATCTTCCAAATGCTGATCCATAGCGGAAGAGCTTTTCACATTTTGACCATGTTTAACAAACGCCTGGCGAATATCATCCGGTAAAGTGCAATTTCCCAACAATTGTTGGAGCAACAAAAGATATTCACCCTTCCACTCAGCACCATGTGATCGGACATCTTGAATCTTGTATTTTATAAATACATTATAATGAGCTACTTCGTGTATAAAAACCAATAAAAACTCATACCGGCACAAATCTGCATTAACCGTGATGAGTGGTATTTTTTGACCTTGCACGTGATAACGGAAATCGCCCTTTTTAGATACCCGGGGAGGAGAAACTTTCAGCGAGAAATGTCCGTTTGAAAACAGATCGTACACAAAATCAATGGCTTCGGAAGGAAATCGGTTTCCGATCTTGTCCACGAAAAAGTCTTTAGTGATGGCAGGCATATTGATCTAATGAGTTTGTGTTTTCTTTCTCTGGAGCAATCCACTCGCAGCCGCAATTCCGTTTGTTGCTCTTTTTGCGCTTAGTCTGTCCGTATATTTTTGGCGAACAGGATGTTATGAAAAATAAAATCAGCAAAAAAAGTGTAATAAATGCAATGCAAGTTACTCTCATGGTGTTATTTATTGATAGAAGCGTTGCGATCCGGCCCCACCGAAACAATCGATATCTTCACTTGGGTCTCTTTTTCAATGAAATCGATATAATTTCGCAGTTCCAGCGGCAATTTTCCATATTCCTTGATCATCGTGATGTCTTCTTTCCATCCTTTAAATGATTGATATACAGGCTTGATCGAAGCATTATTGTCGAACGGAACCCGTTCGACGATTTGACCATTAACATCGTAGGCGGTGCAAACCTTGATCTCGTCAAAACCGGAGAGTACATCGGCTTTGGTGAGGACAATTTCGGTGACACCGTTGAGCATGATTGCGTATTTCAGCACCACGAGGTCGAGCCAGCCACAACGCCGGGGACGTCCTGTGGTAGAACCGAATTCGTGTCCGTTTTTGCGGAGCATTTCGCCGGTTTCATCGAATAGTTCCGTGGGGAACGGTCCGCTGCCGACCCGAGTACAATACGCTTTCACGATACCGACCACTTTGCCCGTGAACGATGGTGCGACACCCAGCCCAGAGCAAACTCCGGCCGCCACTGTATTCGATGAAGTCACAAAAGGATACGACCCGAAATCAACATCAAGTAGCGTGCCTTGGGCACCTTCCG
The DNA here is from genome assembly GCA_031285725.1 of Bacteroidales bacterium. Taxonomy (GTDB): domain Bacteria; phylum Bacteroidota; class Bacteroidia; order Bacteroidales; family WCHB1-69; genus JAGVVH01. The sequence goes on along the minus strand of JAITVP010000028.1, from coordinate 20,744 downwards.
CCAAAATAGATACCTTCTCTGACAAATAGCGGTTTATCTCATATTCGCTTTCGATGATGTTGAATTTTTTGAGGGTGTTCAGCGAATCCAACCAATCCTGTTCACATTTCGCCAACGCCGGTTCGTAATCATATTCATACTGATTTAACAAGAAAATATGCTGTTCTTTCAGTTTCTGATATTTTTCGATGAAATTGGGTGTGAGAATGTCGCCCACCCGCAATCCGTTCCGACCGATCTTGTCGGTATATGTCGGTCCGATCCCTTTCAACGTGGAACCTATTTTCGATTTCCCCTTGGCGGCTTCCTGTGCAGCGTCCAACAGGCGGTGTGTGGGGAGGATCAAGTGCGCTTTGGACGAAATGTGGAGGTTTTTCGTTGAATCAATATTCATTTCCAACAGCTTATCGATCTCTTCCTTAAAAGACAAGGGATCGATCACCACGCCATTCCCGATAATATTGATCTTTTCGGGGTGAAAAATTCCCGACGGAATAATGTGTAAAACGTGCTTTATATTGTTAAATTCCAGCGAATGCCCGGCATTCGGTCCTCCTTGGAATCGTGCGATTATGTCGTAATTAGGTGTGATCAGATCCACCACTTTCCCTTTTCCTTCATCTCCCCATTGGAGTCCCAGCAAAATGTCAATTTTCATTATTCGTTTTTAGTTTTTGTTCTATCGGTGCAAAGATATTATTTAGTTGCAAGTAAACAAGTAAATAGGTTAACAGGCAGGCTTTTTCACTCGTTTACTTCTGATTATCATACTGTTGTACTTCTTCATGGAAGAACTTCAATGACACGCCAGCCGTATTGAACATCTCTTCGGATTCGCCGCCGCTGTGGTATTTCCGTTCACACACCACACGCGTGATACCGCAGTTGATAATCAGCATGGCGCACACCCGGCAGGGGGTCATCCGGCAATAGAGCGTGGCTCCGTTCAGTGCAATGCCCAGCCGAGCCGCTTGACAGATGGCGTTTTGCTCAGCGTGCACCGTCCTCACACAATGTTGCGTGGTCGTCCCGTCCTCGTGGATCGTCTTCTTTAACTGATGCCCCACTTCATCGCAATGCGGCAACCCGATAGGCGATCCCACGTAGCCGCTGACTAGAATCTGGCGGTCACGCACGATCACGCAACCGCTCCGTCCCCGGTCGCATGTGGCGCGCTTGCTTACAGTATTGGCGATTTCCATGAAATATTCGTCCCAACTGGGACGTCTATAGCACTCTTCCATAATTTTTGTAGTTTTTAAGGCTGGCAAAGGTAGCGAAAGACTGCGAGAAAACGGCAAAATGGCGTAAATGAGTTAAGTGTTTGTGGTTTAGGTTCGTTTGGCATCGTCGTTCCTCGTTCTTCTTCGGATCAAAATAGCCCCGAATGAGAGAATGAAGAGTAGTTGGGAAACATTTCTGCTACTTACCAGTTGCCTTTTTGAGTTGGCAAAGGGCATCGGATAACCTCCGGAACGATAAACCAATTTCAAACCCTGAACCACGTTTATAATTTTCTTGCCGAGAAATATCATCTCTCGGACATCCCATTCACGGCACTCGACAGGTCATCCTTAGATATGACATGTTGTGTTTTTCCATATCGTTCTCGTTTTATCGCAGACAAAGATAATCAAAGATTAGCAAGGCGGGATAAGGACGGCGCGATTTAATACTCTATTTTTGCACTGTAAAACCACCCCGAATGAAAAAAACCGACACACACGAGATTTATCAGCGGCGCATAGCGACGGCCATCGAGTACATCAACCTGCATTTGGACGAGGAACTGGAGGTGGCCGACATCGCCGCCGTGGCGCATTTCTCTCCGTTCCATTTCCATCGCATCTTCAAGGCGTTCCGCGGCGAGCCGCTGGGCCGCTACATCACCCGCCTGAGGGTCGAGACCGCCGCTCAACTGCTGCGCCATACGGGCCTGCCGATCGAAACCATAGCCTATAACGTGGGTTTTGGCGTACCGGCGTCGCTCAACAAGGCGTTCCGTGCGCTCTACGACACCACTCCCACCGAATACCGTTCAACCAAAAACATACATATTATGAAAACACCGCAAATCAATCCTTTCTTTAAGCTCAAGGCCCCGAAGTTCGTGGAGCTGGAGCCTCGCAGCGTAATCTGCCTGTCGCTGGTCGGCGAATATTCTGGACTTGACTTCGGCACCGCATTCGTCCGCCTGTGGGCCGAGGTGAAGGCGCAGAAACTCTTCTCCGCCGGCATCGAACACATCTGTATCTACCACGACGATCCCAAGTCTACCGACCCTGTGCGGCTGCGCACCGATGTGTGCCTTGTTGTCCGTAAACCTGCCGCGGCGGCGGGGGAGGTGCGGGTCAAGACCCTTCCGGGCGGCAAGTACGCTGTCTTTACCCATACAGGCCCCTACAACGAGCTCGGCACGGTTTACGATGCGATCTACGGCGAGTGGGTTCCGGCCAACTGCACCTGCGGCGACGATTGTCAGTGCGGCGACGACTGCAAATGTGCCCTCAGAGACGAGCCGGTGTTCGAGAAATACTGCAACGCCCCGGCCACCACCACCTCCGAAAAACTGAAAACGGAGATTTACATTCCTATAAAGTAATATCGCCGGATGGATCTTCGCTCTGCTCAACGCACCCGTCATCCGTTTCGCACTCCCCGACCAGCCCCATGAAATAGTTGGTATTGCGGTATCGGCGGGCCGTCTCGGATCACCATCTTCGTGAGTCAACATAGTCGTTGCGCCCGACCAACGACTCCGGCAGCGGATGGTCGGCGATGGTGTGGATGCGGTCGGTTACCGACAGTCCGTCGATGCGGTCGAGCCGGAAGGTGTGGTACTCGCCGCACAGGTGCACCATGCCGTCAGATACCAAAACGGATTGAAGAAAGTCACGCCCAATGTCATCAAGTTAAGCCTCATATTACTCTTTTGTAATTGGTTAATGTGTGATATTTGACATTTGGATTTCGCTTTTTTAGTCTTGGATATTTACGCCCTGGTCTAATTGGTTCTAAATAATTCCCGAATAATTTTTCCAACTCTATCAAAATACTGCGAGCATCCTGATGTAAAAACAAATCTACTACCCGATTTTTCAATGATGCCCAAGAAATGTTTTTATTGACTTTGTACGGGAAGACTATATCCAAGAACAGTTATCCGTAGCCGAAACGGTGCGTCAAAATATGAGCAGAATCCAAATTGAGGAATTGAGTCATTCAACTAATCGTGTCAATATCAAAATAAAATGATTCCGTTTGGCGCTCTCTTCTGGTTTTTTTCGTGGCTGGAGCGGGTTCATCCTGTGGAGTGTCAACGTTTGGGTTTTCTTTTGGGGAAACTTGGGGAGAGACCGGTTTTTTTTGCGGTTTTGGGGAGGTTGGGGGAGAAATAGACTTTTCAATAACTTCTTCCGTGGTATTTTGATGCTCTTCTATTTTAATTGTATCAGATAGCATAACCGGATTTTCCACCGGTGTGGGATTTTCCCATAATATGTCCGAAGAACTGTCCGATTTCGAGAAATGGAAGCCTGTCCAGAACGCCGCGCCGACGATAGCAGCAGTGATGGCGGAACCAACCACGATTTTGGCGGTATTGTAAGTTTTAAATCCGGCTTTTTGGGCAAACTGTTTCCAGTATTTTTCCCTGTACTCCGGGGTCTCGGATTCTCCCAGGTCCTTGATAAATCGATCAAAATTGTTCATACACCTTGTTTTTCAGATAATATGTTCTATCTTCTCTTTCAATTTTTTGCGGGCAAAGTTGAGATGCCAATGGGAAGTTCCCTCTTGCATGCCCAGCATTTCTGCGATTTCGGTGTGCGAGTAGTTCTCAAAAACATACAGGTTGAACACGTTCCGGCTCATCGTTGGCAGTTTCTGGATGCAGGCCATCAGTTCATTGTACGTCAGATTCTGTATCGCAGTGTTTTCGACCTGCACCTCGCAGTCCCCCTCGTTGATGTCGTCATACGAGAGAGTTTCGTAATGATGGCTGTTCCTGCGCAAATAGTCCAGTGCCGTGTTCACCATCACCCGCCGCAACCATCCTTCAAAGGAACCTGTCTGTTTGTATTTGTCCAAATTGGCAAACACCTTGATAAATCCCTCATTGAGCATATCTTGCGCCTCCTCAGGGTCGTGGGCGTAGCGAAGCGCGATACTCATTAAAAAACCGTAGTAGGTTTTGAACAGCAGATGTTGGGCTTTGCGTTTTTGGGCAAGGCAGTCTAAAATCAACTGTCCGGTCATTTTCTCTTTTCGCTCCGATGCGCCGCTCATTATAGACGTGTTATGTGGTGAAAAACTTGGGTCAACAATTAATAATCCGCATAATCCCTGAAATCGCGTTTCAGATTATATTTAAGGTCTTGCAGTACAGATGCTTTCACGTTGATCGTGAAACTGAATCCCTTTTGGAATCCGAATGGCACCCAGTTGAAGCGCATCTCCCAGCAATGCAAGTCCCGATAGATATCGAACGAAGTATATGTCATTTTCTTGCTTATGAAATCATAACCCGAACTAAAACCGAGCTTCCACTTCTTGGTCAGACTCACGTCCCCGATCACGGCGATGGTGTGCACCATATTTTGGGTGTATTTCTTTTCATGGATGAGATTTTGATAATATCGTTGATTATCGGTCAGATTATATGCGAAATTATAGTTGAACGTAAGCGACCATGGATTTGAAAAATCAGGTCGCTTCGTGGACATCCCCAACGAATTGTAATCCATTGTATTGTCCGTCTGCTTTTCAGGTTCTTCATTTGATGTTTTCGAAGAGAAGAGATTCTTGTCGATGGTAAAACTTAACCCCACGTTGATGTTGGTTGTTGACATACGGAAAATTCGCTTTTTGTTACTGGCTTCCCACACCGTCGTAGCGATGCGTCCTGTGCTGTCTCTGACGTACGGATCGAAGTTAAATGAGAAGGAGATAGTCAACCGTTTGAACAACGTGCTTCGTCCCGAAATAGACAAGTAATTCCACGGCATGGAATCGGCAAGGAAATCATAGTTGGTAGAGAAGGTGATATTGTCGAAAATCGCAATTTTCTTCGTTCCCGATGAATCTTTCGATGAACGGACTTTGATTTCCACATTGTTGCCAATGGAGATATTTGCGAGGGCCTGCGTTCGGGTGGAGGGCACACCGTACGTGGCACCGCTGAAGAGCGAATAGGTCACCGTTTCGCCGGTGATCGTGTTGATATAGGTGGCGTCCATGTTTTTGTTCAATGCCGGTTTCATGGAGAAACTCAATTCCGGCGTCATCACGTGCCGGATCGCTTTCAATCCTCCTTTTCGATATTGGTACATGAAAAAGATTTGAGTCTTCAGGGCCGTGGTGAGGTTGAGGTCATGCAGGGCACTGACACTGCGGTCGAAAACGTTGGTTTCCACCCCCTTTTCGATACCCGCCGTGTCAGTCACCGTGCTGAAATTGATGTAGTTTTTCTGGAAATAGATGCGCTCGGTGAAATTCACGGACGTGTTCCAATTGAACGCCCGTCCCAATTTGACGGGAATGGTCAGCGGGATTTGGTGCTGCATCGCCACGTTGCTCTCTCGCCAAGTTTGGGGTAATAACAACAGAGAGTCCAATGTATTGATCTGGTTGCTCATCAGCGAATTCCAACGGATGGTGATGTTTTCGTACCACTTCGCCGCACCGCTTCGGTTTTTCCGACGGAACGGGTTCATTTGGTTGACCGACATGCTCACCGTCGGTAAACCGATGTTGACGTTGCCCGTTTGCGTGTTTTGTTTATAAGATAGTGCCGCATCGAAAAAGAAAAAACTCCGGATGCTGGATGACAAGCTCATGGCCGAGGAGTATTCGTTAGTCAAGAAGTCGTTGGCACTGGTGGGGTTGTATTTATTGTATGTTTTCGTCACGAAATTGACGTGCGCCGAAAAGCGGGTCGTTGGGTGAAACTTACTGTCTTGCTGATGGTTCCAGTATACTTTAAAATTGTTCGTCTTGCTAAACGAGGGGGTGTATCGTTCTCCCATAAGGTTTTGCGCAAAACTCAGCTCCACGTCACCCTTGCATTTGTAGCGAAACACGTAGTTTGATTTTCCCCTGAACGCCCAGCTTCCCCGGGTGAAAATATCGGCCGTGAGCAACAGGTCAACGTTATCACTGATCCCGAAGTAGTAGCCCAGTCCCTCGAAAGCGAATCCCATATTGGCACTCTCGTGGAAGGAGGGGATCACGATACCGGAACTTCGTCCGGTTTTGTTGGGGAAAAACCCGAAGGGGATGCCCAAAAACGACGGTATACCGGCAAAACTGAGGTAGGCAACACCAGTCACGATCTTATCCCCGGGAATCACCTTTGCCCGATTAAAAGCGATATGGAAATGAGGCTCCTCCAAGTTGCAGGTAGTGTATTTCCCCTTACGGATATAGCTACATTCGTCCAGCCGTTTTACTTGTTCGCCGTGGATAAATCCTTCGCCTTCTGTGGTAATCACGTTGGAGATTTTCCCTTTACGAGTGGTGAAATTATAGCGCAACTCTTGAGAGCGGATCTCTGTCCCCGCTTGGTTCAGCATTGGCGATCCGGTTACCACCCCTTCCTCATCAGCGATGCCACTGGCATAGAGTTCGTTATTCTTGAAATCGATCTCAATGTAATCGGCCTGCAACTCAACGTCATCGTATAAAACGCGCGCTTCATAGTAGAGATACGCCTTGCGCTCCTTGATGTCGATGATGATAGAATCGCGGGCATTGTAAGTCACCGTTTTCTCAATGGCATCTTTGGAGAGCTTGTATTTTAAATGGGGCATGGAATCTTGTTGCGTTGGAGAAATGGAATCCCCGAGTACGAAAGAAATAGAGTCTCCGGGTGAAAAATCCACCACGGACGTGTCAAGGGTAAATATCGTTTCGGATAGCGTGTCAGGCGGGAAAACCGTCTCCTCCTGTCCCTGTAAATTCAAGTATAAAATATTGAGCATAAAGAGCATACAATACTTCATAAAATATGAACAATGAGATAAGGATATTTTTTTTTCCAATGCGATCTATCTTGGTATTTTATAGGTATTTTTGTAAAAAATAAAGATTCAAAACTACGCAAATTTTTCGAGGTATGAACATGAAATATCTGCTTTTATTATTCGGGTTATTAACTTTTTTTAACCCTTTATGCGAGGCTCAACAACACGGCAAAATCAACAAAATCGTACTTGATGCGGGGCATGGTGGCACCGACCCGGGATGCCTGGGGAAAAAGAGCAAAGAGAAGGAAGTAAACCTCAACGTGGCGCTCAAGGTGGGCAAGTTGATCGCCGAGAATCATGATGACGTGAAGGTGATCTATACCCGCAAGACCGATGTGGCGGTGGAGTTGTACAAACGGGCGGAGATCGGCAACAACAACCACGCCGACCTTTTCATCTCCATTCACTGCAATGCGGCGGAAAACAAGAATGCGCGGGGCGTGGAAACCTATGTGATGGGGCTTCATAAAACTGACGCCAATTTGGCCGTGGCGAAAAAGGAGAACGCCGCCATCCTCCAAGAGATCAATTACGAAAACAATTACGACGGATTCGACCCCAATTCCCCTGAGTCCAATATTATTTTTTCCATTTACTCATCCGCTTATCTTAAATATTCGGCCATGTTAGCAGCCAAAGTACAGCGCAACTTAGTGATGAATACACAGTTGACGGATCGCAACGTGCAGCAGGCCGGTTTCTGGGTGCTTTATAAAGTGGCCATGCCCAGCATCCTCATCGAATTGGGATTCCTCTCCAACGTTCAAGAGGAAAACGATATGATCAAACCCGAAAGTCAAGATTTGATGGCAATTTCCATTTACAACGCTTTCGTGGAGTATAAAAATCAAGTGGAAGGCACCAACAAGCCCACACTGCCGGTGACCACCGCCGTGGCGCAGTTTTCTGGCAAATCCGATGAAGTGGCATCTAACACGATCAGCGACACGAAAACGAATAACACCCCGACTACAGATAATAATACGAAAGTGGAAACCGACCAACCGGCGGAAACCGGCAAGAACGGCGAAATGATCCGCTTCCGTATACAGTTCATGACTAGCTCCAAAGACATCCCTATTACGGACAAACAATTCTCCAACATGAAAACCGTGAAAAAATACCATGAGAACAATCTGTGGAAATTTACTTCTGGCGATGAAGCGGTTTACGAAGATGCTATGACACTCCTTAAAACCGTGAAAGCGAATTATCCCGACGCCTTCCTTGTCGCCTATAAGAACGGCAAAAAAATATCGGTGACGGAAGCGAGGGAGTTGTTGAAGAAAATTTGATACCTTTGCAACGCTTTAGTATCGAAAAGAAAATTGTATGAGCAAAAACAATACCGACACCACCCCCCAGAAGAAACCCAAGAAAGTCAATAAGAAAATTAAGGTTGCGCTGTTTTGCATTGCGGCGTTGATTGTATTCTATTTTGGTGCCAATTTTTTGAAAGGCATTGACATTTTCGGTAAAAGATCTTATTATTATGCCGTTTTTGACGATATTGGCACGCTGAGTCCGAGCAGCATCGTCACACTGAACGGGTATAAGATCGGAAAAGTCAACAAGATCAATTTGTTAAACAACAATCCTGTAAAAATTTGCGCAGAGATATTAATTATGGAAAATGTCAATATCCCGAAGGATTCGTACTTCGAAGTGGTTAAAAAAGACATCCTGAGCAACGCCGTGGTGGATGTAAAGTTGGGGACTTCAAAAACGATTGCACAGAGCCGCGACACGCTGGTGGCCATTGTTGGTGGCGATATGTTTTCCTCTCTCTTAGATAACTTGGGCGGCACGCTGGCCAGTGTGCAAAGCATTGCCACGGAACTGAGTACCAATCTGGTAGATAACGGTGGTATTGAGAAACTCAATAACTCCATTGCGAAATTTGAATCAACCATGTCCAATATTGACCAGATTGTGGCCGAAAATGGAGCCGAGATCAAATATATGATCACCAGCCTCACCCTATTTAGCCAGAAACTGAAGGAAGCGTCCCCGAAATTGGAGCTTTTGGTCGATAATTTCAATGATTTAACAGATACGGTCAAAATAGAAATCGCCACGTTAGTTAATCAAACCGGACAGACATTGGAAGCGGTGAATACCTTCATGTCAATGCTGAATAATCCGGATGGAAATGTTGGCAAATTACTTAACGATAATACATTATATAATAATTTGAACGCTGCTACCGACAATCTGGATAAGCTGCTTATCGATTTGAAAGCAAATCCTGGACGGTATATCCATATCTCGGTTTTTGGCGGAAATAAAGACAAAAAAGATAAAAACAAGTAAGATGGCATTAGAAATCACAGGAAGACTTATTCAGAAATTAGAGTTACAATCGGGAATCAGCAAGACAGGTTCCAGCTGGCAGAAGCAGGAGTTTGTGATTGAGACGATGGAGCAATATCCTAAAAAAGTGTGTACTAACCTTTGGGGTGACAAGATTGACATGCTGACGGCGCTGGCCATCGGCGACACGGTCGTGGTCTCCTTCAACTTGGAATCCCGTGAATTCAACGGGAAATGGTACACCGATGTGAGGGCGTGGAAAATTGAGAAACAAAGCATGCAAGCCGAAGCTGGTTCTACGCCGACTCCACTGCAAATGACGAATGAGATGCCATCTTACGACAACGCCACGTTTACGGATGAAGGTGTGGGGAATGACTTGCCGTTTTAGGAGGTGAGAACTGAAGTCTTGCTATACTGCATTTAACAAGCATAATCAATTATGACAAAAAATAAGTCTACTTTCGACAAGTACGGAGTTTCTCATATCGCAATGATTTCCCTCCGCGCCGAGCCTTCCGAGCGGGTGGAAATGGTGTCGCAACTGCTTTTTGGCGAAGTTTATCAAGTCATTGATGAGCAAGAAAAGTGGCTTCGTGTCCGAATCGTTGATGGCGGGTATGAAGGCTGGCTCGACCGAAAACTATACAATCGGCTGCATCCGAAAGATGTGGAAGATTATCTCACTGCTGAAAAGTTCTTTCTGGAAGAAACATTTTTCTATATCCGTGATTTTGAGACCAATATCACTTTTCCAATTTTCTGCGGATCGTCTTTCCCTTATCCGAAAGATGGCATTTTGATTTTGGGTGATTACATTTTCATGATTCAACTTCCTGAAAAAAAGGAAGTTTCGTCGCATCCATCGCTCTCGCCAAAGCAGTATCAACTGTTGAACTTCGTGTCAGGTTATTTGGGTGCACCCTATCTTTGGGGAGGACGGACACCCGCCGGCATCGATTGTTCAGGATTGGTTCAAAATGCTTTCAAGAGCATTGGTATTCAACTACCTCGCGATGCTTCGCAACAAGTGGCATGTGGCGAAAATGTGGATTTTGTGGAGACAGCGCAGTCGTGCGATGTGGCGTTTTTTCAAAATGAAAACGGTGACATCACGCACACCGGCATCGTCACCGCACCCGGGAAAATCATCCACGCCAGTGGAAAAGTTGCCATCGACATCCTCGATTCTACCGGCATTTTTAACCATAAATCGAACCTATACACGCATTCATTGCGCATTATCAAAAGATTATTGTGATGAATGGAATATTGATCCGACTTCGGGCATTGGAACCGGTTGATCTGGAGTTGCTTTACAAATGGGAAAACGATCCTGATGTGTGGACAATCAGTAATACCCAAACGCCATACTCCAAATACATGTTAAAAAAGTTCATCGACTCGTCATTGCAGGACATTTATACCGCCAAGCAACTGCGCCTGATGATGGACGAGCTTGAAACCGGCAAAACCGTTGGCATCCTCGACCTTTTCGATTTCGAGCCGTTTCACCAACGGGTGGGCGTGGGCATCCTGGTCGACACGGAGCACCGTCACAAAGGATATGCCAAAGAGGCTATCCAATTGATCAAAGCCTACTGTTTTGACGTGTTACAAATCGAACAGCTGTACTGCAACATCATGCAAGGCAATGAGGTAAGTCTATCCCTGTTTTTAGAAGAGGATTTTGAGATCACGGGCAATAAAAAACAGTGGATACGTGTTAAGGATGGTTTTAAAGATGAAATGATATTGCAATGTCTAAGAAAAAAATAAGATCCTCCAAATCAAAAGCTAAGAAAATATATATTTCGGTTTCCATCGTTTTTTTTATCCTGTTGGCTATCGTGATTGCCTTGTTTTCACATCCCAATTCTGTCGACCGCAGCAGTTTTTTAATAATTCCGAAAGAGGCTACATTTCAACAAGTTCGGGACACATTGAAAATGAACGACATTATCCGCAATCAGCTCACATTCAATATTGCGGCGAAGATTTTAAAGTACGACCAACGGGTATTGCCGGGAAAATACATCATACAGCCCGGACAAGGCAATTACAAGATCATCCGTTTTTTGCAGCGTGGTCAACATTACCCTGTAAAATTCACTTTCAACAACCTTCGCACCAAAGAGCAATTTATCGAAAAGGTGGGCTATCGTTTTCTCTTTGATCCCGATGATCTGCGAAAACTGCTCCATGACGAACGGTTTTTAGCAAAATATGGTCTAACACCCGAAAACAGCATCGCCATCTTTTTCCCGGACACATATGAATTTTATTTCGACATCACGGCGGAAGACTTTTTTAACAAATTTTATGGCTATTATAGCCAGTTTTGGAATGATGAGCGCAAGGCACTAGCGAATGAGATCGGTATTAGTCCACAAGATGTCAGTACAATAGCTTCGATCGTCGAGGAGGAGAATTTCAAGGGTAATGAGAAAGCGGTGATCGCAGGCGTATACATCAACCGGATCAAGCAGGGCTGGAAGTTGGAGGCTGATCCCACGCTGAAATTCGCTGCGGACAACTTCAACATCCGTCGAGTTACTGACGACATGAAAAATATAGATTCACCATATAATACCTATAGGTATACCGGTATTCCCCCAGGGCCAATCCGTATCCCCGAAAAATCAACGCTGGACTCTGTATTGCACTACACCCGCCACAACTATTTGTTCATGTGCGCCAAGGAAGATTTCTCCGGTCGCCACAATTTCGCATGCACGTTAGACGAACATAACTACAACGCCAGAAAATACCGAAACGCATTGAATAAAGCGAAAATCTATAAATAATGCAAATGAACTCATGGGACGACTTCGGCCGTTCCACGAGTTCTCTACTTTTTCCCTATTTTTGCGGAAAATTCTCATCATGAAAAAGCGGTTTATCATTTCCGGTGGGGGCACGGGCGGACACATTTTTCCGGCCATTGCTATCGCCAACAAATTGAAACAGTTAATTCCCAATGCAGATATCCTTTTCATCGGGGCGAATGGAAAAATGGAGATGAAACGGGTACCGGAGGCTGGTTATCCGATCGAAGGGTTGGACATCTATGGTATTCGTCGCGATTTTTCGCCAAGCGGCATTTTACGCAATCTGAAACTTCCGTTTATCTTAGCCAAAAGCCTGTCGCGGGTTAAAAAGATCATTCATGATTTCAATCCCGATGTGGTGATCGGGGTGGGCGGGTTTGCTAGCGGGCCGGCCTTGCGGGCAGCAGCATCCCTAAATATCCCCACGCTGATCCAAGAGCAAAACTCTTATCCGGGCATAACCAACAAATTGCTGGCCAAAACGGTCTCCAAGATCTGCGTAGCCTACACCGGACTGGAACGCTATTTTCCGGCAGAGAAGATTGTGCTCACCGGCAATCCCGTGCGAGAGATGATCCTGAACCTGAAAGACAAATCGCCTGAGGCATACCAACTTTTCAGCCTTAGTCCAGAGAAGAGGACGATCCTCGTGGTGGGTGGCAGTCTCGGCGCCCGTACGATCAATGAGTGTTTCGTCACCGGTATCGATGAATTTACCAAGTTAAATATCCAATTGATATGGCAAACCGGAGAACTTTTCTACAATACTATCTCTCCAGAACTTTTGGATAAACAAAACGAAAATATCAAAATTATGCCATTTATCCGGGAAATGGATAAGGCGTATGAGGTGGCCGACATCATCATCTCTCGGGCCGGTGCCATTGCCATCTCCGAGTTGACGATCGTGGGAAAGCCCACCATTTTGGTGCCGTTCCCCTTCGCTGCCGAAGACCACCAAACTAAAAACGCACAAGCTTTGGTACATCAAAACGCCGCACTTCTCATCCCCGACGAAGACGCCAAAACCAAACTCCTTCCACTACTCTACGAACTCATTGAAGATCAAGAATTGCAAACCACGTTAAGCGTAAACATCAAAACCCTGGCACAACCGGAGGCAATAGACAAAATAATAGATTCAATAAATTCAATGATTCAATAAGTCAATACCATACGTTATTCATTATTAACTGAGATGAGATTAGAAGACAAAATCAACAACGACATCAAGTCCGCCATGCTGGCGAAAGACCGGGCGCAGTTGGATGCGCTCCGAGCGGTAAAATCCGCCATTTTATTGCTAAAAACCGAAAAAGGAAGCACCGGGGAGATCTCCGAAGAGGCGGAACTCAAAGTGTTGCAGAAGTTGGTGAAACAACGCAAGGATTCCGCCGAGTTGTACAAGGAGCAAGGCCGGAATGATCTCTATCAAGAAGAGGCTTTCCAGCTGGAAGTGATTTCCCAATACCTGCCCGAACAACTCTCCGACGATGAGATCCGGACGGTGGTGAAACAGTTCATTATCGAACATAACATCAATGGTATCAAAGAGATAGGAAAACTGATAGGAATAGCTTCCAAAGCCTTGGCTGGAAAAGCGGAGAATAAGAGAGTGGCGGAAGTGGTGAAGGAAGAGGTGGAAAGAGCGAAGTGAGCGTTCCCCGGTTTTGGAAAACTGCCCGTCTGCTCGTCCACTTATGACTAAAGACCAACTAATTATGAAAAGAAAAATAAAAAACGTTTTTGCAAAAGAAGATTATTACTGTTTTGCTTGTTCACCGCACAATCCGATCGGGTTGCGGTTGGAGTTTTACGAGACGGAGGAGGGGGTGGAGACGGAATGGGATCCGAAGCAGTATTATGAGGGCTATCCGGGGGTGATCCACGGAGGCGTTCAGGCAACGATGCTGGATGAGATTGCCGCTTGGACCGTTTATATCAAAGCCAAAACTTCCGGCGTGACTTCGCGGTTAAATGTGAAGTATAAAAAAACAGTGTCATCGCAGCAAGAAAAAATTACGCTGAAAGGGAAAATCCGGGAGATTCAGCGCAGTTTCTGTTATGTGGACACGTGGCTGCATGGCGAGGACGGCACGTTGTTGGCAGAGGCGGAAGCCATCTATTTCATCTATCCACAAGAGAAAGCGGTGGAGATGCATTGGTATCCGGCTGATTATGAGGAGTTTTTTGAGGAAGAGCAATCGTAAAATGAATAAACAGATATATTTTCTCGGCATCGGCGGAATCGGGATGAGTGCTCTCGCTTACTATTTCCGGGAGCAGGGCTATAAGGTAAGCGGTTACGATCTCACGCCGTCGCCGATGACGGAGCAATTGATCAAGGACGGGATTGCGGTGCATTTTTCGGAAGACATCGCATGGTTGCCTCCCGATATTGAGTTTGTGGTGCATACACCGGCCGTTAGTCAAACACACGCCGCCTATCAATATTTTATCAAACAGGGTATCCCGATCTACAAGCGGGCGGAAGTACTGGGGATGATTGCGAAGGGACATCCGTGCATTGCGGTAGCCGGCACGCACGGCAAGACCACCACGACAGCACTGATCGCCCACCTGTTGTATCCAGAACGAAAGATCATGGCTTTCATCGGAGGGATTTCCAAGAATCTAAACAGTAATTTTATCACGCAAAAAGATTTCGAGACCATGGTGGTGGAGGCCGACGAGTACGACCGCTCCTTCCTCCAACTTTTCCCCACTACGGCCATCATTACCTCTATCGATGCCGATCATCTGGATATCTATGGAAAGAAAGAGAATATGGAGGAGACATTCCAACTTTTCGCCAACCAGATCCAAGAAGGTGGCACGCTCGTTATCCATGAGGCGATGGCAGAGAAGATCAGCCATCCGCACAAAGTAACATACGGTTTTGATCCTTCCTCCAACTATTTCGCCGATGAGATATCGTTTTCCCCCAACCGTATCCGGTTTGACTTGCACACCCCCGAGATCACTTTTCCCGGCATGGAACTGGGTATCGGGGGCAAACACAATCTGCTGAACGCTTTAGCTGCCATCGCTGCCATCGTTCACGAATACCGAAGACGGAACATTCCCTTCGACCTGTGGCAACTTACAACTAAACCAAGCGATTTTCAAGGAGTGAAACGCCGGTTCGACTACATCGTTTTCCGGGATGATTTCATCCATATTGATGACTATGCCCACCATCCAGCAGAGATTACCGCCTTCTTGACCTCAGTACGCCAAATTTTCCCCGACAAGAAGATCACCGTCATTTTCCAACCCCATCTTTACAGCCGCACCCGTGACTTCGCCCCACAATTTGCCCAGTCGCTCGCCTTGGCCGATGAGATCATTCTGCTCGACATTTATCCTGCCCGCGAAGAACCGATCGAAGGCGTCACCTCCGAATGGCTCCTCTCCCTCGTTCCCTCCAACCACAAACGCCTCATCCAAAAGAGCGAGTTCCTCTCCTGCATCAACAAAGAAAAACCCGAACTGTTAGTCACACTCGGAGCCGGAGATATTGGTTCAATGATTCATTGAATTATTGAACCTTCGCAATATTGCCGGTTTTGGCTTTTCCGTACAAGCTGATGTTCAGGGAATTGGACTCTTTAGTAGTGTTTTCAGCAACAAATCCCTTTTTCCATTGTTATCATAAACATATTCATTGAAAATTTAACTTTATGAAACACATTATCATAGGTGGAGTGGCCGGGGGAGCGACTGCCGCCGCTCGTATCCGCCGGAATGACGAGCATGCCGAAATCATCATGTTGGAAAAAAACGAATACATCTCTTACGCCAATTGCGGATTGCCATATTACATCGGAGATGTGATCACAGAGCGGAACAAGCTGCTGCTCCAAACACCCGATTCGTTCCGCAAACGGTATAATGTGGACGTGCGCCCCAAAAACAAAGTGATCGGGATTGATGCGGAAAAGAAAGAAGTCACAATACGGAAAGAGGACGGTTCCGAGTATGTCGAATTGTTCGACAAACTGCTGATCTCCACAGGAGCCAAACCGATCATCCCCCATTTCGAGGGTGTCGGCTTGCCGGGTGTTTTCACGCTGCGCAATGTGAATGACACTGATGAGATTAAAAATTATATCGAAACGCAACAAGCGAAAAACGTGGTAATCATAGGTGCCGGTTTCATCGGTCTTGAAATGGCGGAGAATTTCCACAACGTGGGACTTCACGTGTCCATCGTGGAGAAGAGCAAGCAAGTGAACCATGCGCTTGACTTCTCGATGGCCTCCATCCTCCATGAACAATTGACTGAGAAGGGGGTGGATCTCTTCTTGGATAACGAAGTTCTTAGTATCACCAAAACACCGAGCGGTCTTCATGTGAATTTGAAAGACGAACGGACACTGGCAACCGACATGGTCCTGTTCGCCATAGGCGTGAAACCAAACATGAAACTGGCAGAGCAGTTCAAGATCAAAATCGGGGAAGCCGGTGGGATTTGGGTGGATGCGCACATGCAAACCTCCTTTCCTGATGTATACGCCGTGGGCGACGCAGTGGAATTTCCGCACCCGCTTACCGGAAAACCCTGGCTCAACTACATGGCCAATCCGGCGAATCGGCAAGCCATCATCGCCGCCGACAATATGGTATATGGTAACACGGTGACCTACGAGGGTGCCATCGGAACCATCATCGCCAAGGTGTTCGATCGGGTGAGCGCAGCCACGGGACTGAACGCAAAAAAGCTAACGCAACTTGGCATTCCGTACAGAAGCGCTTACACACACGGTTTTTCCCATTCCGGTTACTATCCCGGCGCAACTCCACTTTCCATCAAAATCATTTTCGACCCGAAAAGCGGAAAACTATATGGAGGTCAAATAGTTGGTATGAAAGGCGTGGACAAGCGAATTGACCAGTTGTCGCTGATCATCAAGATGGGCGGTACGATCGATGATCTGACCAAACTGGAACAGGCTTACGCTCCGCCGTTCTCTTCGGCCAAAGATCCGATCGCTATCGCCGGGTATGTGGCGAAAAACATGATCACCGGAAAGATGCCGACCGTTTATTGGCACGACATGGATCAAGCTAACCGGAATGAGATCACGTTGTTGGACGTACGCACCCCAGGCGAATTCGAATTGGGATCCATGCCGGGCGCAATGAACATTCCGTTGGATCAGCTACGGAGCCGGATGGGTGAAATTCCGAAAGACAAACCGATCTACGTTTACTGTGCCAGCGGAATGCGAGGATACTTGTCACAACAGATCCTACTGCAAAACGGATTTTCTATAGTTTACAACTTGACTGGCGGCGACAAAACCTACAAATTCGCCACGCAACCTGTCATTTTACCCGACGAGAAAGAGAGTGGGGAAAAAAGAAATGGCAAATGTTGAGAGTTGGGGGTTAGGAGTCAATGGTTAAGGTATAATTTGTTTTAGCGATGAAAATATTAACTCCAAACTTAAAACTTCGTTGGTTTCCCGAAAATAGCCAATCCAAATGATAATCGCGGCAAATCTTGTTGGGAGGAGCCAAAATTCACTAAGTCGTTAAACCGGTATTGTGCGAAAAGAGCAACATAGCGGTAGCCGATCGTGACCCGTGCTCCCCAGTGGAAAGCTTGTGTGTAGTCCAACTTTCGTTCTACAGTAATGTGTTTGATCTTTTTAGCTCGACTTTCGGCATCATATTCGTTCACAAGGAGTTTCCTGTTTTGATCATATACCCAGACACCATATACGCCCAATTCCAAAAACCAGGTGCTACGGATACCTTTGTTTAATTTAAAACGATGTGTGTAAGCAAATTGCAGTGTATTTGTTCGCAAGAGTTCCTTATCATACTGGATGTCATCCACAAAATTCTTGGTCTCATCTTGCCGGATGGCATATTTTTCGCCGGATAGGTCGACGCCAAAGCCCATCGTGTAGTGGGGCGTGACGTCAATGCCAAAACGCAACCCCCACAATGCACCGACACAGCCACCGTACCGCATCCGGTATTCGGAGTTGTCTTTCGGTTCGGTGGGCATCCAAAACATAATGTTGGTGTTAAACGAGAATTTTTTCTTTTTCATCATCGACCGTTCGAGCAGCGGTTCCGTAGCCACCAACGTGTCTTGCGCCCGCAAAGCGGGCAAGCACATTGCACACAATATCGTTAGGAGTACGATTGTCCTAAGTTTAGTTGACAAGTAGACGGGGCTTGCTTGCCTGCCTGTCAACTTGTTCACCATAAAATCAAGTCGCCTGAAGTATAATAATGCTCTCATATTATTCCACTCTGTATTCTTTATATTCACCATTGAAACGGGCGCGTAACACATATCCCGGCTTCAACTCACTTTTATGTATAGCTATAACCTTTTTAACAGGTTCTTTCAGCAGCACCGGCTCTTTGTTTTCCTGTTCCGGGGCAGACTCCGCCTCGGCGACCTCCTCTTTTTCAACCAACTCGACCTCTAACGTCTTCCCATCTTCCTTGCCCTTTTCGACGGCATTCCGCAGCCATTGCAATCGGTTCTCCTTCTCCGCATCCATCACTATTTCGGGCATGGTGTCGGTCAACCCATAATCCTCTTCATATTCATACTGATATTTGTAGGTATGAAGGTCAAAATCAAAAACGTAATATTTCTGTATCACACCTTGCGCATCCTGAATATGATAGAATAGATAATTCACATTTTTAAATCGGGAAAAATAAGCGTCATCCTTGAGTAATTCCCGGTCGGTGGAGATTTCGAGACGGATCTCCTCTTCGTCTTCAATCATCTCAAACGTGATATACTCAGCGAAACGCTGCACAGTGTCTTTCAGAAAATAGCTGGCTTGCGGCACACCGTAGCCCAAGTCATAATCAAAATATGGATAAAGATCGGCCGATTTTTCGATCTCCTCTTTCAGTTTCATAGCATTCCATTCGGGATGCAGTTGCCACACACAAGCCGCAAAGCCCGCCACCAACGGGGAGGCGAACGACGTGCCGGTTGTCCCATAATCCAAATAGGTTTTCGCCGCCACGGTCGCCCAGCCGTAAGCGACCACGTTGGGCTTGAGCCGGTTGTCGGCGGTGGGTCCTTTCGAGCTGAACGGAATCCGGTAATCGGTGAAAGGGCTGATCCCGCCCACGGTCAACACGCTGTCCGCATCAGCCGGCGTAGCGATCGTCTTCAGCCACTCCTTGTCGGTGCCGCTGTTGCCTGCCGCATTCACCACCAAGATTCCTTTCGCCGCAGCTATGTTTGCTGCCCGGCTCACGATCGACGTCCGCCCGTCCATCTGCTCGGGCGTATAACGGGCACCCGTGTAGCCCAGCGAGCTGTTGATGATATGCGCACCATTCTTGTCTGCCCACTCCACCGCCTCCAGCCACCAGATCTCTTCCCGTTTGAGTTCGAAAATAGTTTCGGTTTTAGCTAACAGGAATTCCGCCCCGGTGGCCAATCCAATCATTTGTTCCTCATAAATTCCCGACACGCACGACAGCACCATCCGGCCGTGCGCATGATCACGATACACTTTGTCGTTCTTCCGGGCAAAATTCCAAACCTTCACAATCCTGTTGCTGTCGCGGAGATGTTGAAAAGCCGCATGCTCGTCCGCACCGGTGAACCCCGCATCGAAAATGGCAATACGGATCCCCTTCCCGTTAATCTTGTCATGGTGAAAAAGTTCCCCCGCCATCCGCGAGAGTTGTTCTAAAAGATAAAGATCAGTACTATCTGTCCTAAATTCAGGGTATTCATCATCGCACGCCGTTATCGTCATTGCCGAATAAACGGGGACAACATCCCGTACAAAAGGAAACTCCGCAATGCTTTGCAACTGTTCCGCCGTTGCCGACACGGCAACGGCATTGAACCATCGGCTCTCCCCGATGTACTCCTCCGCCAACCGAGCAATTTGATCCACATACGACTGCGCTAACGGAAAATCGGTGGAATCATACAATGAAATCCCCTGTTTCACCCGTCTTTCAATCGCCAATGGATCAAAATAAGTGTACGGATTAAACTCCGAACCGTTCTTATCCGTGAAAAAAATCCAATGATCTTCTTGGGCACAAGCGGAGGAAAAGAGAAGTAATAATAATA
Source organism: Bacteroidales bacterium (assembly GCA_031285725.1). GTDB lineage: Bacteria > Bacteroidota > Bacteroidia > Bacteroidales > WCHB1-69 > JAGVVH01. The sequence continues at coordinate 489 of JAITVP010000028.1, read as the reverse complement.
TAGTGTGGAAAGTATTTTTCATCGGATGCAAAAATAGTGAAAATATCTCGCATCCACACTGAAATACAATGGAACTACAGGGGCAAAACCTTAAACCTTCATTTTTCAAAAAAAATGTCCGGCGTGAAAAAAATATAACATAGTACGTTTCAGTTATTTACAAAAGTAAAAACTATCTAATCCGTCCAATCCAAGGAGAAAAACGCGTTTTTTTTCACTCCGATTTCGACCCGCATCATTTTTTTCTTAAATTTGCCGCAGAAAACCAGCCCCGGCATGATTTTTTTAAACGGGCTTATGAAACAAAAAACACCAAAGCAAACACTTTAAACCTCCCATCCCATGAGATCACCGCATCTATTTCAAAGCCTCATCGCCTGCCTTTTGGTGATGATCGGTTTATTAACCCTGAATACGGAAGAGAACGGCCGGATCCATCACGGAAAGAGCGGCCGCTTGACCTCCGTGGCGAATGGCGGGCGATCGCCC
>JAITVP010000027.1 GCA_031285725.1 Bacteroidales bacterium | reverse complement strand
CGTTAACCGACCATTACACCACGGTCAGCTTGAACAAACTTTCGTCGGGATTGTATTATTATCGGGTTCTAAACGATGGCATTCCCATAGGAAGCGACAAGGTGGTGAAACGGTGATGAGTTCATAGTTTATACTGAGGGGTTGGGTATGGGGTCTGGCTTCCTTTTCTCGCCCATGCTAAAAATCTGCATCATCTGTGCGCCATATTATCTATTTTGAAAGCGCATTTATAACAACAACTAAGCAAATAAATTGAAAAAGCCACTCAATATTATTGCGATCACGGATTACTCGGCTCACGGGGATGCGGCGGTACGTCATGCGGGAGTGTTGGCCGCCATTTTCAAGGCTTCGTTGACTATTATCACCGATTTTTCATTATATCCCAAAAAATTCAAGGAAATCCACGCTTTTCAGGAGGAAAGAATACCCAAAGAGGATGTTTGGAAAGAGGAAATTGGAAAGATCCAGTCCGCCATTGAGGAACCGGTACCGGAAATCAGTCCAAATTTCAACCGGACATTGGACAATCTGGCCGAACATGAGATCGAAACCATCATGCAGAGCGACCATTTCACCGCGCAGATGCTTTACGATTACGCTGAGGACACCAACACTATCATGTTCGTGATCGGCGTCTCGAAGCAGGGAAAAGATAATTATTTCAGTCGGAAAAAAGCCGCCAAGTTCATAAAACCCTCCCGGATTCCGGTGATGGCAGTGGGTGATAAGATGCCGGAAGCGAATGTTTATCAACACGTTATTCTACCCTTGGATATCGATCGGCAAGCCAAGGAGAAGGTGCTGTGGGCAGGCTATTTCAGCAAGTTCTACTACGCCACCGTCCATGTGATCCACACCACGTACAAAGATGAGTTTTTACGCAAAAAAATCAAAGATAATATTGATTTCACGGAGAAACTGTACAAAAATCTCAAAGTGAATTACGAACTGCACAACATCACGCCAACGGTCGACAACATTGACAAGCATTCCCTGTCGTTCGCCAAAAAAATCAACGCTTCCCTCACCGTTATCATGATGACCAAGTATTATTCTCTTTTCGACTATCTCTTTGGTCCAAAAGAGTTTTCGGTGTTGGGTAACGAAGAGGGGGTTCCAGTGTTGTGTATCAATGAGCGGGAGGATTTGTACGTGTTGTGCGTATAGAAAAACCCAATAATCATTCTCAAATTTTTAGTGTATATTTGCCCGCTTATTTGCGTTAATTTCTAACATTAAAATGAAAACTATGAATAGAATAAAATTAACAACCGTTTTATTTTTAACCATCATCATCGCCGCTTGCTCTCCGACCAAAAACGGAGAGAAAAAAAGCCAAAAAGAAAATGCTACTAACGAAGTGGTTACGGGTACGACCACCCAAGAATCCGAACCCGAAAAAAAAGAAGAACAATCCAATACTATGACACAAATATTAATTAGAACATCGATGGGTGAAATCACCATCGCACTTTATGACGAAACCCCGCTGCATAAAGATAATTTCATCAAATTAGTGAATCAGAATTATTACGATGGCGTGCTATTCCACCGGATTATCAAGAATTTCATGGTACAGACGGGTGATCCCAACTCAAAAACCGCAAAGCCGGGTGATCCGTTGGGCAATGGCGGGCCGGGATATACGATTCCGGCCGAAATCCATCCGAAATATTACCACAAAAGAGGTGCACTGGCAGCCGCTCGCATGGGCGACAATGTGAATCCGAAACGGGAATCATCGGGTTCACAATTCTACATTGTGGATGGTAATACTTTCCCGAGAACCGATTTGGCAAGATTTTCAAACTACAAATACACGGATACGCAAAAAGAGGTTTATGAAACAATCGGTGGTGCCCCTCATTTGGATGGACAATACACCGTTTTCGGCGAGGTGGTTTCCGGCATGGAAGTGGTTGATCTCATTGCGGCGCAACCGAAAGACCGCATGGACCGTCCCACCCAAGACGTGAAAATCATCTCTATGACCATCGTTGAATAGCACTTAAAGTGCTTCTAAAAATCACAAAAGTCATATGTGAAAAACAGGCTAAACCATAATGACAAACTCTTGGAAAGAACTGGAGGGATTGATACTATTGCGTAACATGAGTTAGATACTTTGGGCGACGCCTCAATATAGCTGAAATCTCCACTATAATTTGTGCAGAAAAATATTAACCCAAAAATGTAGAGAATTATGTCAAGAAATGTGAAAGGAACCCAAACCGAAAAGAATTTAATGCACTCTTTCGCAGGTGAATCGCAAGCGAGAATGCGCTATACGTATTATGCAAGTCAGGCTAAAAAAGAGGGCTATGAGCAAATTTCAGCCATCTTCACCGAAATCGCCGATCAAGAAAAAGAACATGCGAAGCGGATGTTCAAGTATTTGGAAGGCGGGATGTGTGAAATTACCGCTACTTTTCCTGCGGGCGTGATTGCCACGACACTGGAAAATCTTTACGAGGCGGCGGCAGGTGAATACGAAGAGTGGGAGGAAATTTATCCTCATTTCGCCGATATAGCCGATCAAGACGGTTTTCCGGAAATCGCAGTCATGTATCGTCAGATCTCCATTGCGGAAAAAGAACACGAACACCGTTACCGCACATTCATCAAAAATATCGAAGGCAATCAGGTTTTTGAGAAATCGGAAGAGGTGGAATGGCAATGCCGGAACTGCGGCTATGTGACCAAAGATAAAAAGGCCCCGATGAAATGCCCCGCATGCCTACACCCACAAGCGTATTTTGAGGTGAAGAAGACGAATATGTAGATAAGAAGTTAACGAGTTGACAAGTTTCACACGTTAACTTGTCAACTCGTTAACCACCTCACTTTATCGAAAAAACATCCGCCCCATTTTGCTTGGCAACAGTCTGAGCATTAGGATTTTCCATGATGGCTCCGCCCCAATAGTTGAAGTCGAAGTCGATAGGGGTTGTGAACCAATTGTTGATGTTCATATCCAGTGTGATTGTGGAGGTTTTCTTCTCTTCCACAGTTAATATTTTGGCCGGCAGCGTGACATAAAAATGATTGTGTGTGAACCGGCTGATGGAATCGGAGGAAGTCACTTTACTAATACCGGTATGGAAATTAAACGGTGTAATACTCTCACTTCCATTCCATTTTCCATTAATTTGTAGGTAGTGGTAGCCGCCACCCAGCGTTTCCGGCCAAGCCATGTTCACCTCGGGTTGGTTGACAAAAGCGTTGGAAACGTTCCGGTCGGCGGATAGCCCAAAAATGAACCGGATACTGTCGTACTGCCCGATCGGCATGGGGTCGGGGATCGTCCACGTCAGCGTGCTGGCGATACCTGCATCTACGTAATAGGTTTTTTTGTCGATGATTGTTCGTCGACCTCCGGAGGGATAGAAAACCACATCGGAGATAAAGTATTTCACCTCATCCACCTCATATGGGTTTCCAGCGGCGTTGGTGTAGATCATCTGGTTCTGTTCCAAGGTCTCTCCATCCACGGAAAAGGAGAATTTGACCATCACATTTCCTGTTTTGACTTTGTTGCCGCAGGCAATGGCAATCAATGCTACTAAGCAAAGCATCGCCAATTTTAGTTTACCACTCATCTACTTTTTCCACTTTAGGTAACATGCCTTCTTCCAAGGACTCAATCAGGGCTTTAATTTGTTCATCTATCTGAATCAGAAATTCGTACTGATTGGGATTCCACAACGGATTTTTGGTATCATACCAAGCCTCGATAGGGGCGGCGGTGGCGGCTTTTTCATTAAAATCGGTAATTGTATAACGATAACGATCTTGGCGACATTCCAACTTAAAATTGTAATAAACAATGTTTTTTAATTTTTTTGTGCCGTCTTTTAAGGTTACATAAATCTTTGCGCTGGAGCGCATGTTGATCACACCGGTCTCGCGGTCGCTGTTTTTGATCACTTCGGCAGTGTTTTTATAAAAATCTTTTACCCACACCATCGCCCGATCGTAAAGTTCCTGCGGGGCACCTTTCTCATTTACCACTTCTTTGTAAGTGACCAATTTAGTGTCCTCATCAATAGGGAGATAAGGCGGTTCCGGATGGGCGCCTTGCGCCTGTACCGCTCCAAAAACGGATATCAAAAATATGCCGAAAATAATGTTTTTCATCTTTTATTTTTTAATTGATAGTATTGAAAACGTAAATCATACGGATTTCTTTCATCGTTGGCGAAAAATTCGTCCGAAATGAGATCCCATTTAGAAAAATCAACCGTTGGGAAAAAAGCATCCGCCTCAAAATTGGATAAAATGCGGGTGAGATAGAGATATTGGATTTTGTCGATAAACAACTTATAGATCGTGGCACCACCGATAATGAATGGGTTTTCATTATCGTCCAACATATCAAATAGTTCCTCGATGGAATAGGCCATCTCGCAACCGGGGTAGACCAATGAGCGATCCAACGTCATCACGATGTTGCGACGGTTAGGCAGCGGCTTTTGGGGCAGTGATTCCCACGTGCGGTCGCCCATGATCACCGTGTGCCCGGATGTTTTCGACTTGAACCATTTCATATCTTCGGGAAGATGGCACAACAGCCGGTTATTCAATCCCAATTCCCAATTATTCCCTACAGCGACAATCATACTTAGCTCTTTCATTGTGTGTTTTTTAGAGATGCAAAAATAGGGAAAAAGGGTATTCTGCCTTTTTTCCTTATTTATTGTCCAAAAATGGACAGCAATAAAAATCATACAAGATTGATTATCAGAATATTACATCATTGGTGTCGCAATTGATAAAGTAAAAGGCAAAATTTGTCAATGTATGGATTAAGAGATATCCATCGCCGTGAGGCGGAGAGCGAAAAGGATGAGGGTTCATTTCCCACCAAAAAAGAACAGAAAAGTTATATTTTAAACTTACTGAAACAAGATCACGAATAAATCCTTTCGTAGGCGACGACAAAGCAAAACCCGATTACTTCGTTCTATCGTATTCTGTGTGGATACGATATTTTTCTGTACATTTGGGGAACTTTGCTGTCATGAACTACAAGAACTACCCCATTGTAAAATTACTTTTTCCATATTTGATTGGTATACTTTTGGCTTATTTTTTTCCCTTTTCGAAGGATTTCACAAATCCTTTGCTTTTGATTTTAGGAATATTACTTCCTATATCTGCCCTGCTTTATCATTTTTTTGGCTATAGCAAACAGTGGATTGCCGGATTATTGCTGCAATATTGCTTCGTTTTATACGGAGTCACTTCCACTTCGCACCGATTGTCGCCACCGGAAAATGAGAAATTGGAGGATGTTTTACAAGAAGAACATTTCTGGTGGATGACCATTACTGATCTTCCGATGGAGAAACCCGGCAGCGTGAAATGTGTTGCAGAGATTAGCCAAACCATTTCAGGAGAGTTTGTTATGGAGAAGGCGGTACTCTATTTCCGGAAAAGTTACCGCAGTATGATGCTGCAACACGGTGACGAATTGTTAGTGAATACGCAACTGTCGTTTATATCACCACCTAAAAATCCATACTCTTTTGATTATAAGAAATATATGGAACGGAAAGGAGTTCGGTTGACCGGTTTTGTGGACAGTGTCAAGTTTGAAATGGTCGGACGGCGAACCGTGCGGCCGATGAAAAAATTTGCGGCGAAGATCCAGCGGCAACTCTCCCGACAATTTTCCTTGGCGGGAATGTCGGGAGACGAGTACAGTGTGATCACGGCAATCTTGCTGGGCAACGATGACACGATGAACCCGGCGTTGAAGAGTCAGTACAGCACCACCGGTGTGAGTCATATTTTATGCGTGTCGGGCATGCACGTGGCGATTATCTTCATGATCTTGGATTTTTTGTTAAAACCATTAAATTTCACACGGAGATTGCGCATTATTAAAGCGATTATACTCCTTTTGTCAATTTGGGCTTACGCAAACATCACCGGATTGGCACCGTCCGTGCAACGATCCGCCGTTATGTTCTCTTTTGTCACGGTTGGTGGGTTGTTGAAACGAAATACTACCATTTTTCATAGTCTCTTTGCATCGCTATTTATTTTACTGTCTATCAATCCTTTGTTGCTTTTCGAGATCGGTTTCCAGTTGAGCTATGAGGCAGTGTTCGGGATTGTGATCTTTCAAAAATCGATCCACAATTTGTGGAAACCCCGTTGGCGGATCGTGAACTATTTTTGGAAACTGACAACCGTTTCCACGGCGGCGCAGTTGGGAACTTTTCCACACGCCCTCTATTATTTCGGACAGTTTCCCAACTATTTCCTGCTCACCAACCTTTCCGTTATCTTGCTCTCCACAATCATTATCGCTTCCGGCATAGTGGTGCTCGCTTTCTCGTTTTGTGAAACGATTTTCGTCTTCTTAGGAAAAATTTTGACGTTGGAAATCAAGCTGATGAACGATATTGTCACTTTCATTGATGGACTTCCGGGTGCTCTCACCCAGAATATCAACGTCCATTTTCTGCAATTAATCGTACTGTTGTTCCTACTCTTCTTCCTTGCCCTCTTCGTCCTGCACCCTCGCCGACGGATACTATTATATGCATATGGTTTGTTGACCTTATTACCGGTTATCTCTTTTATTACAAATATTGATAAGAAAAAAGAGATTTCCGTCACGTGCTATGCTTTGTCAAAACAGAGTGCGGTCAATTTTAACTATCACGGAGAAAGTGTGCTGTTGAATAATTTCATGGGAGACAAAAGTCATTCCGTTTATCAATATCATATTAAAAATCATGAGCAGAAACGGAAGATCAACAGTCAATTAGTGGATTTTGACGAGGATGTTTGTTTGCCGGAAAAGCGATTCCTCAAACGGGGCAATATCGTGGTTTTCAATGATCAAACTTTCCTGATCTGCCGGAAAGGGATGCGATTTTACAACGATGATCGTCTCATTACCGTTGATCATCTCATTCTATGCGACGGTTGCACCCTTAAACCGGAATTTTTGGAAAGGAGTGTCTGTTTTAAAGGAGTAATTGTCGATGAGAGTATTTCGTGTTATTATCAAAATTTGTGGAAGGATTACTGTGCAGGGTTGGGGATTCGATGGTATAAAATGGGAGAAAACATAGTGAGCGGATGATTTCACTCCATTCATTTTGAATACTGGTGCCAAAGCCAGAAATAACCTTAGATGAAAAAATGAAAGTATTTTTTTTTAACTTTTTATGTGGAAAAAAAATCCAATAAGATATAGCTCATCCGCGCATACGATCGTGTAAGCGGAAAAATAGTGCATGCGTTTGGGAAAAGCGTACTTTTTGAACAGCCTCTTTTTCCCTTTTACGCTTTATCTTTTCGAATCATAAATCAACAACTTCCGGTCTTTATCAATTCTGAAACGGTCTAATTCATCATTGATAAACTGGTCGCCGATAACGAAGGTAGCAGGGAGACCTTTCTTCACGATCACGACTACGTTTTCAGCCCAAGCATCGCCGATAGTCAGTTCGGAGATATAGAGGACCGCATTCTCGATAATGCTACCGTCTTCTTGTTTGATCGCTGCTGCGCCATCTTCGAAATCTTTCACGGTAATCACCATCTCTTTCAAGAATTGCGTAGCCAATATGTAACTGATATAAACCTCGTTGCTACCAGTTGCCAATACAAAGTCGTACTCTTTGTTGTATGTGCTGGCTTTACCTTTCACCGTGCCGTCTTCTGCGATTTCAACGGGGAAAGCTCTCTCTTGCACTACGGCAACAGTTGTAGTATTGCGTCTCACATCACCAATTTGATCACCTTTTGGCACAAAGTCAGTTCTCAAAATAACAAATTCTGTACGACGATTCAATTGATGAGCATACTCTTGCTGATCTTTATCAGGCAATGAGTTAATATAGGCTTCTGTTAATTCCGTTCCTTTCGGGAAAGTAAAACTCTTTCTATTAAATGTTCCCGTAAAATCATTGATAAATTTGCGGGGTCTGTATTCTCCATAGCCTTTTGCCACGATCCGATCAGGGTCAATTCCTTTTTCTTGAACCAAGAAATCAACACAAGACTGCGCTCTTTTCTGAGAAAGTATCTCGTTGTCTTTATCATTCCCCCTGCTATCCGTATGAGAGCGTAACTCAATTACAAACGTGGGGTTTTTAATCATTATATTGTATAAGTATAATAGGGAATCCTTATACTGCGGTTTCAAATCCCATTTTGCAAAATCATACAATATCTCGGGAAGCGGTACCGGTTCGATAGGAATCGGAACAATCACAAAATCTTGTTTCAAATCTGTATTTTCAGACAATCCCACAGTGGTTTGGGTCGCCGTCATTTTTCCTCTGTCTTCCCAATATTTGGTTTTCGTAACTCGCATCGTATACGTCGTATTGCCTAAAATTTTGGATTTATCGAAGTGATAATATCCTTTCACATCCGTGGTAGTGGTATAGGAAGAGCCATCGGAACCGGAAATTTCCACCGTGGCGCCATCGATGTACTGTAGCGTGGCTTCGTCTCTCACGAACCCGGAGATGCTATACACGAGCGGACGCATCACGAAGTAGTAAAGATCATCGCCGCCACGGCCGCCGGAACGGTTAGAGGATAAGTACCCCTTTTCCATATAAGGCGACTTGGAGAGCGGGTCAATCGCTTCCGTCTCGTCGAAAATAATACTGATATCGTCCCACGAGGAGTTAAGTGGATACATGAGATTGATTGCCTCTTGGAACTTCCCATCCTTAAGTTCGGAGGAGAAGAGGTCAAGACCGCCCATGCCCGGATGTCCATCGGAAGAGAAATATAGCATGGTTTCATTCCGCATGGTTGGGAAAACTTCCTGTCCGGCAGTATTTACATTAGCGCCCAAATTCTCGATCTTTGCGAATTTCCCAGACTTTTTCTCCCGGGTCGCTTTATACAAGTCGTAGCCGCCATAGCCACCCGGTTTGTTGGAGGCGAAATAGAGAGTCAACTCATCAGGCATAATGTAGGGATGCACGTAGTTGAATGTGTCGGGACCTAGTTCCACCAACGTTCCTTCGCTCCATGATTTTCCTTTTTTCTGTGCTGTATAAATGTAACATTGCATCACCTTTTTCTTGTCTTGCGGACAACGGGTGAAATAGATCACGCCGCCTTTAAGGTTTGCGGAAGCCTCGCCTTCGTTCACGGCGGTGTTCAGCGTTTCGCTTTCATCCAACGGTAACGCCGGTGACCATTCACCTGGCCATTCGGTGTTTTTGCTCTTGGGTTTGTCTGTGCGGTATAAGTCGGAGAAGAGACCGCCGGTCCATTGGTCTTGTCCTTTGCCCATGGAACCTTCGCGGTTTGAGGTGAAGATAATCTGGTTTTGTTTATCCAAATTACCCCAGCGCGGTGCCCACTCGTCTTGCTTGGTATTGAACTTTTTGAAATTTTCCACCTCATAGCGCATGGGGTTATCCATCCACTGTTTTGCTTTTTGGCAGCCTTCTATGCGGGCGGCAACACGTGTGTCTTCCGGCACTCTTTTCTGAAATTCGTTATAATATTTGAGCGCTTGGTCATACTCGCCCCGCAAATTGTAAATACTACCCAAATGAAAAAGGATAATCGGATTATCCTTTTGGTAGTTCTGTTTGTACAGGCGTAAATATTGCTGTTCTGCCCGTTTCAGGTCTCCCATAATGCGGTAACATTCAGCGATTTGAAAGGTCACTCGGCGCAACTCAACCCGGTTCTTCTTCACCTTTTTGACCCCTTTCCGGTATTCATCCAGTGCCTTTTCATATTGGCAGTATTTGAATGCGTTGTCGGCCTCTCGAGTGATTTGGGCATTTGTAATCGAAGTACTAACTATTAAAGCAAATACTAACGTAGCAACGATTTTTATTTTGTTCATGCTTAGTAATTTTTTCTAGTTTAAATTGGGTTGCTAAAATAGAAAATTATTCTGAATTACAAACACCCCCAAAAAGTACGTTTTTTATTTCGTTTTCATCCTATTCACTTTGCCTTTTGCCAAGAGGTCGTAAGCCAACGGAGTGGCAACGAAAATACTGGAGTAGGTTCCGATGATCACACCGGCACCCATCGCAAAGATGAAACCACGGATCACTTCGCCGCCAAAGATGAACATGGCGATCAATACCACAATAGTGGTACCTGCCGTGTTCACGGTTCTGCCCAACGTACTGTTAACTGCGGAATTGAAGTTGGCGTAATTATCTTTCTTCGGATATAATGCCAAGTTTTCACGGATACGGTCATAGATTACCACCACGTTGTTGATGGAATAACCGATTACGGTCAAAATCGCGGCGATGAACGACTGGTCAATTTCCATGGAGAACGGCATCACTTTGTAGAACAGTGAGAAAAGGCCGATGGTGAGTAAGGCATCGTGCGCCAACGAAACCACACCACCCAAACCAAACTGCCAGTTCCGGAATCTGATAGCGATATACGCAAAGATGAGGATCAAGGAGATCAATACCGCAAACACGGAATCTCTTAACAACTCTTTCGCAATCATCGGTTGTACCTTTTGCGAACTTTGAATACCTCTCGGGTCAATTTGTTGCGTGAAATCGGTTTCGGAAATGTCTGATTTTTTATAGAATCCCTTTAAGGCATTGTATAATTTAGCTTCCACTTCTTTATCCACTGCGGGATCGTTGCTGTCGATTTTGTAGTTGGTGGTGATTCTCACCTGGTCGTTTCCACCGAATGTTTTCACTTCGGGATTACCGCCAAACTCTTCGCCCACGGCTTGACGAACATCCGCCGTGTTAACCTCCTGGTCGAAACGAACCACGAAGTTACGTCCACCGGTAAAATCGATACCCGGACTGAAACCTAACGTGAAGAAAGATACAATGCAAACCACAGTCGCAATACCAGAGATGGAGTAGAATATTTTTTTGGTTTTGATGAAATCGAAATGGGTATTCGTGAATGCATTGATAGTATGTTGGTTGCCAAAATTCAGCGATTTGCCGGTTTTCAACCGGCGTTCGGAAATAAGTCTTGTAATAAAGATCGCCGTGAACAAGGAAGAACAGATACCAATGATCAACGTAGTTGCGAAACCTTGCACCGGACCGGAGCCCAAAATATAAAGCACGATTGCGGTGATCAACGTGGTTACGTTACCGTCGATGATCGCAGAGTACGCATTGTGGTAACCTTCATCGATGGCTATGCGCAATCCTTTGCCGGCGCGCACCTCTTCCCGGATCCGCTCGAAGATGATCACGTTGGCGTCCACCGCCATACCGAGTGTCAACACGATACCGGCGATACCGGGCAATGTCAATACGGCACCCAATGAAGCAAGGATTCCCAACAGGAAGAAGATATTCATCAACAACGCCACGTCAGCGGCAAAACCCGCGCGGCTATAATATAACAACATGTAAGTCAACACTAACACAAACGCTAACACTACGGAGAGCAAACCGGATTTGATAGACTCCTGCCCCAATGTCGGTCCTACGACTTCCGATTGCACGATATTCACGCTAGCCTCCAAGTTACCGGAGTTCAATACGGTTGCTAAATCCTTCGCCTCGTCGATGGAGAATGTTCCGGAAATTTCGGAATGTCCGTTCGGAATTTCCGATTTGATGGAAGGATAAGAGTATACGATGTCATCCAACACGATAGCAATCATGGTGATTTTGGATGAATTTTCCACAGCCGCACGGGTGATTTTCCGCCATTCGTCGGTCGCTTGGTCTTCCATCGCCATGGTTACCACTACCTGGTTGTTTTGGTTAACGTCTTGTCTTGCGGAACGCACCACGCGCGCACCACCGATCGTTTCGGAACTTAATTTCGGCCCGACACGGTCATTGTTACTTTTCAACGGGATCAATGGATAAGCGTTCCCGAAATCTTTGTCAGCAATTCCCCAATAAAATTCAACATTGTTTATACCCATCAATCTTTTCATTTCGGGAAGCAACATGCTGATCTCTTTCATGTCGGCTTCTTTGAAATAACCGATTACCACACCGTTACTTCCTAGTGATTTACTTAAAATCAGCCCCAATTGGCTATAGTCTTCTTCAAAATCTTCGTCTTCATCTTCAACGGCACTTGCAACACTTGCCTCATCCACAACATCTGTGCTGTCCGCAACTTGGGTTGAATCCGCTTCCATTGTTGCCTCTTCGGTTTTCGCCTCTTCGATTTTCATTTGATCTTTCAATTTCAGATCGGCTTGTCTGAACAGTTCTTGCACGGCAACGCCGTTGACAGGCTCGCTGTACACTTCCCAAAATTCCAATTTCGCTGTGCTTTTCAACAGGTCTGTCACGCGTTCGGGCTCTTTGATGCCGGGCAACTCCACCAAAATACGGCCGCCTTGCAGACGCTGGATGTTGGGTTGTGCCACTCCGAAACGGTCAATACGGGTGGTCAAAATTTTGAAAGTACGGTCTACGATTTCGTTAGATTCCGTTTCAATGAAATTCTTAATTTCTTGATCTGAAGCACTTTTGTTATTGGCTCTTTCGCCAAAATAGGTACGGAGCGCGGCATTTTCCAATCCCAGCGTGTTTTTTTCCGTATTGAACGATTCTACGAAAATATCAATAAAATTACCGTTGGTTTCATTGTATCTCGCTTCCGCTCTAGCAAACGCTTTGGTGAAGAGTTCATCGTCGGTGTTGTTTGCGAGACTCATAACCACTTCGGGAATAGACACTTCTAATGTAACGTTCATCCCCCCTTTCAAGTCGAGACCGAGGTTCAACTCTTTGTATTTGCATTGCTTGTATGTCATGCCGAAAAAGACAGAAGAATCTTTCATCGTGGCAAGGTAGAAACTCTCTCTGTCAGAATAGATTGAATCCAACAAGTGTTTTCTCAACATGGGGTCGCCAGCCGAAGCTTTTTCCAGAAAATCAACGGTGGCTTGATCATTGATTGTGGTTTGCGCAAATCCTCTCGCATCTTTCTCTACCGACCATGTGACAAACGTAAATGACAAGCAATACACACAAACTAAACTGATGAGTATTGTGAAGAAAATAATTAATCCTTTGTTCCGCATTTTTCTATCTATTTGATTATTAATAATTTATTTTTGCTATTTTTTAAAAATTCAAGCCTGCAAATATATAAAAATAATTCACAGAATGCAATACAAGACGTGGCATTCGTTTTGTACCTTATTCCTTTTTCTTTCATAACAAACCCGTATGCGTTACCCTTTCCGTAACTCGAAATTCTTTCCCAGATAAACCCGTTTCACATGTTCGTCGGCGGCCAATTCTTCGGATGTTCCCGATTTTAGGATACTGCCTTCGAACAACAGGTAAGAGCGATCGGTAATCGTCAGTGTTTCATGCACATTATGGTCGGTAATCAGGATACCGATGTTCTTGTCTTTCAATTTCGCCACAATCTGTTGGATATCCTCCACGGCAATCGGATCGACGCCGGCGAAAGGCTCGTCTAACAGGATGAACTTGGGATCGGTGGCCAGACAGCGGGCAATCTCGCAACGCCGCCGCTCCCCACCGGAAAGATTGTTCCCCTTATTTTTTCTCACTTTCTGGATATTGAACTCGGAAATAAGGCTCTCTAATTTGTCCTTTTGCTCTTCTTTCGTCAATTTGCTGTATTGCAGCACTGCGCAGATATTGTCCTCCACACTCAATCCTCGAAAAACCGACGCTTCTTGTGGCAAGTAGGAAATTCCCAACTTGGCTCTTTTGTACATCGGCAACTCTGTGATATCCTTGTCGTTGAGCAGGATTTTTCCGGAAAAAGGCTTGATCATCCCGACAATCATGTAAAAAGAAGTGGTTTTACCGGCGCCGTTCGGCCCCAATAATCCCACAATTTCACCTTGCTTAACCTCAAACGAAGCATTGTTCACCACGGTACGACTTTTGTATTTCTTGACCAATCCTTCGGTACGGATGGAGTATGCTTTCTCTGCCATGCTATAAATTATAATATGTTATTTTTCTGCGGCGATCTTCAATTTTTCCACGACCATGTCGGCGAAATTTTGCAATGGCTTTTTCACCATGCCCGATAAAAAGACCGGCACCTCAATATCCGCGCTCACTGTAACTTCACTGGCTTGATCGTTGCCATTAATATCCACCGTGATGAATGCGGGGATATTTTGGCTGTTTTCCGCAGAATAGACGATCTTTGAAAATTCCTGTTTTTCCGCCACCCGCAACGTCATGGTCACCAAGCCTTGGAAGGAGAATTTGAAATAGTCGTCGCCCGCCTCCCCATTCTGTATCTGGTCGGGTACCACCTCCCCGAAACGGCGGCAATCGCTCATCATGTTAAAAATCTTTTCATTCGATGCTTCCATGTGAGTTTTGGGACTGCTGACTTTCATTGTATTATTTTTTAGGATGGCAAAAGTACAGAAAATTGCCCAACCATATCAAGTCTGAGCGTTTACCAGGGCCAAATCATTAAAACAAACAAAACAGCATATCTATTTTTTGTTGAAACGCCCATATAAACATTTGGTTGTTAATGAGCCAAGCAGACAAGTGAACGAGTTGAGGAAGTGTGGAATATTCTTTGTGAAATTCTAAAAATTCTCGGCAAATATAAAGAAAAATACAATAACTTTTTTAATGTTTTTAAATCACAGTCGCAAGTAACTGTATTATAGTGAACTAAAAAATATCTACTTAAAATTATTCAATCGTGTTTCATTTTTTGCATCCAGAAGGTTTAATACTCCAAATGTGTCTCCCACCACTTGTCCCTCAATACTCGGTGGCCATAGCGTTGATAGAGCCCATTCGAAAAGTTGTCAAATTGAGGCAAATTACTCATCCCATGCTACTTACTGTAACTCTTGTGGTGAGTCACAGTTTGAATATTTCAGATCTATCTAATGGATTTTATATTCTCAAAATCAAGATTGACGGCAAGTATTGTTCAGCGCAACAAAAATCTCACTATATTTGCCCTCTTGTAAAATAGCAAAGGCATGGCATCTGATTATAAGTATATTTCTGTGGATGATGAAATTAGCACGCATTTTGTGTTGGAATATGTAATGCGGCGCTATCCCGAATACAAACGGCAAGCCCAGTTCACGGATCCGGAGGCGGCATTGTATTATTTATCCGATCATTCGGTGGATTTGATGTTTTTGGATGTGGAAATGCCCGAAATGGACGGTTTCACGATGATGGACAGGTTGAAAAATCCACCGTTGACCATTATGCTGACCGGTTATCCTACCGAATATAGCGAGCGGGCACACGAATATTACGACCACGGCATCATCGATTTCCTCTCCAAATCAATGGAACCGGCTCGTTTCCGACGATCACTGGATCGATTCGAAAAACTGTCGAAAAACGTGGTCATTGAAAATTCGAGAATCGGGGCGCAGCCGGTTTTCCATCTTGAGAATATCATAATACAACATTACTGTGATAGTGAAGAATCAATACATCTTCATGACATCTCATACGTCAGCGTGGATAAAAATTACGTTTTCGTTCATACAAAAGATGGAAAAACCCATAGATTACGCTCAACGTTACAATTTTTTGTCGATAATTATCTTTCTGTTGATTATTTCCTGAAAGTGAGCCGCGACACGATTATCGCCATGCATCATGTCTTTTCGTTCAACAGTTACTCCGTGAATATGGGTAAAGGTGTTGACGGAAACGACCGGTTGGTTCCCATCGCCGCCGCCCGCCGCCGGGAAGTGGAACGACGACTGTTGACCTATTTGGGATACAACGAGGATACAGAGCTAAGAAGATTCTGATGAAAATCGTATCTTTGCACTCAAAATTAAACAAGATGGAACATAGCCTATTAACAGAAAAAGTAAAATCTATTATTGAACAAATACGCCCTTATTTGCAAGCTGATGGCGGCGACATTGAATTTGTGGAGTTGACTCCCGATAATGTGGTGCGGGTGAAATTGCAAGGTGCGTGCGGAACTTGTCCTCATGCGAAAGTCACGCTGAAACAAGGCGTTGAAAGTACAATCAAAGAGCATCTTCCGGAAATCGTTCGTGTGGAAGATATAGTTTTAGGTTTCTAATACAGAGGTTTATGGGTTTAAAATGTGGCATTGTCGGTCTTACCAACTCGGGTAAAACCACACTTTTCAATTGTATTTCCAACACGAAAGCGGCAATTACTGATTTCGCTTACAGCACCAATAAATCGAATATTGGCGTTTGCTCTGTGCCCGACCTGCGGTTGGCACACATCAACACGTTTATCCAAGCGGAAAAGTTGGTGTATGCGACGCTGGACATCGTGGATATTCCGGGATTGGCGAAAGGTGCTAGTCAGGGTGAAGGGATTGGAAACAGTTTTTTGGGCGATGTGCGCCAATGTGACGCATTGGTTCACGTGCTCCGTTGTTTCGACAACCCAAACTTGCCACACGTGGAAGGCTCCATTGATCCGGTTCGGGATATCGAAATCATTGATTTTGAGTTGCAAGTGAAAGATTTGGAGCAGATTGAACGCAAAATCCAGAAAGTGGAAAAAGCGGCCAAAGTAGGCGACAAAAATGCAAAACGCGATTTGGACGTGTTGCTGAAATACAAAGAGCATATCGAGAACTTTCAGAATGTTAGAACGTTGGATGTAACCGATGAAGAAAAAACCGTGGTGAACGACATGATGCTGCTGACGGCCAAGTCAATGATGTATGTTTGCAATGTGAACGACAATGATGCGGTGAACGGCAATAAATATGTGGAACAAGTGAAAAGCTATTTGGCTGCTTTGGGTCAAGAACCGTTGGTGATCGCCGGAAAAATCGAATCGGAAATTGCGGAGTTGGAGAGTGAGGAAGATCGTCAAACTTTCTTGGAAGACGTGGGATTGACCGAACCCGGTGTGAACAAGGTGATTCGTGAAGCGTATAAGTTGCTGAACCTCATATCATTTTTCACCGTTGGCGGCAAAGAGAACCGCGCTTGGACGATCCGGCAGGATATGTTGGCACCGCAAGCAGCCGGCACCATTCACAGCGATTTGGAACGGGGTTTCATCCGCGCCGAGGTGATCAAATACGATGATTTGGTGACGTTAGGCTCTGAACAAAAATGCAAAGAGGCTGGCAAATTGGCCGTGGAAGGGAAAAGCTACATCGTGAAAGACGGTGATATTTTGCACATTCGATATAATGTCTGATGATGAATTAACTTTTTAATTATGTGGAGCTTATATATTAAAGAAATAAAAACCTACCTTAGTTCCCTGGTAGGTTATATTTTTATTGCTGTTTTCTTGATCGTGACGGGCTTGTTTTTGTGGATATTTCCCAATATCAACAACATTCCGTTGTCGGGAATGGCTGACGTTCAGGGACTGTTCAACTTGTCGCGATTTTTGTTCATCCTGCTGATCCCGGCGATCACCATGCGCTCCTTTTCGGAGGAAAAACGGTTGGGCACGATGGAGTTGCTATTCACCAAGCCGCTTTCCGATAACCAGATCATCATGGCGAAACTCCTCTCTGCGCTGACACTTTTCATCATTGCACTCATCCCCACTCTTACGTATGTCGTGTCTATTTTCTATCTCGGAAATCCAATTGGGAACATCGACATGGGCAGTACATGGGGCTCCTATTTGGGGTTGATTTTCCTGGGGAGTGCGTTCATTTCCGTGGGATTGTTTGTCTCCAGTCTCACGAATAATCAGATCGTAGCCTTCATCCTCACTGCGCCGCTCTGTTTCATTCTCAGTTTTGGCTTCGAGTTTATCTACTCGTTCGATGCGCTGGGAAATTTCGGTTATATCATCAAACAGTTGGGAATCGACCATCATTACACGTCTATCAGCAAAGGAGTAATTGATTTACGGGATATTATCTACTTTTTAAGTGTTAATTTTATCTTTTTATTGGCCACCCGGATCGTGCTGATCAGCCGGAAATGGTAGGCTACTCATATAAATTTGTTAAAGATGAAAAAAAACAGTCAAAACAGTAACAGATACAAGAAATCGGCAATCATCGGGTTCGTCTCCGCTTTGCTCATTCTTGTCACAATCAATATTATCTCCTCTTATCTTTTCTTTAGAATTGACCTGACAAGCGACAAGCGCCACTCCCTTTCTCTTGCGACCATTGAGATGTTGAAGAATTTGGAAGATAAAGTTTACATCAAAGTATACCTCAAGGGAGATAATTATCCGGCTGATTATAAGCTTTTTGCTAAAAAAGTGCAGGAATTTTTACAAGAGTTGCGCGGTTATTCGAATCAGGTCCACATTGAATTTATCGATCCCGTGGCGGGCAAAAACCGGGAAGAGACGGCTGCCATTTATGGCGAACTCGCCGGCCGTGGTCTCACGCCTATCCCGATCAGCACCGAAACCAGTGCCGGTTTTTCCACGCAATACGTGATTCCGGGCGCACTCATCCGCTACAAAGAAAAAGAATATCCTGCTAACTTGGTCGTTTCCGACCCCAGCGGCAATGAATATTGGATGACCTATTCCACACAAGAACTGGAATACAACGTGATTTCCGCTATTCGGAGTTTGATGAAAACCGGCAAGCCGAAAGTGGCTTTCGTAGAGGGACACGGCGAGTTGGACTTCCTCAACACCTCTTGGGTGACTTATCAACTGCAACGTTTCTATCAAACCGAGCGTGTGACGATCGGTGGAAAAATCAACAGCTTACGAAATATATCCGTTCTCGACACCGTCAATTACGATGTTGAGGTAAGGGGTAACAAATATGACGTGCTCGTGATTGCGCAGCCCACGGAGCCGTTCAGCGATTTCGACAAATTCATTATCGACCAGCATATTATGCGAGGTGGAAAGATTTTGTGGCTGATCGATGCGACCACGGGTTCCATGGACAGTTTGGAAACACGGCAGGAATTTTTCGCCACGGCGCGAAACTTGCGGTTGAATGATATTTTCTTCCGATATGGCGTTCGACTGAATGCGAATTTATTGCAGGATATTAGTTGTCAGAGTGTTAAAATGATTACGGGCATGGCGGGCGACAAGCCGCAATACAGTTTGGTGGCATTCCCGTATGCCCTCCGAGTTGTTAATTTCAGCACACACCCGATCGTGCGGAACATGAAAGCGATCAAGTCCGAATTTGCAGGAAACATTGACTTTGTGGGAAACCCCGAACTCGACAAAACCATCCTGATGACCAGTTCCGACCAAACCAAAATGGTGCCCGTACCCTCCATCGTGACGTTGAACGTGGGGCGCGCCCGTCCCAACATGCAGGAGTTTGCCTTGCGTAAGCTGAATTTGGCCGTGTTGATCGAAGGCGAGTTTGAGTCGGCGTTCCGTGGTATCGTTCCCACCTATCTCGACACGCTAAAAAGCATCAATTTTATTGAAAAAAGTCCTCGGACACGACAGATTTTCATCTCTGACGGCGACATCATCCGCAATACCATCGACTACAAGCGCAACCGACCACTGCCCGCCGGCTATGATATGCATACCGAAACCATGTACGATAACAGCGAATTGATCATCAATTGTGTAAACTACCTTTGCGCTGACGACGACCTGTTGAAAATCCGGGCAAAGAACTTCAAAATAGGCCCATTGGACAAAATCAAGGTGATGAATAAGTCCCGTTCGTTGGCAGTTATCAACATCGGCGTTCCACTGCTCGTCATCGTCATCATGGCCATCGTAATGATCCTGATTCGAAGGTATCGATTTAGGAGGAGATAAAATATAAAAATGACACACAGAGATGGAGAATGTTGATTTATTTGGAAAATCCATAACGGATTTGGCAGATAATTTTGAAGATACCGCCTTGCATCTCTTTCATTTTCAATATAAAAACAATCTTGTTTATCAAGAGTATTGTAATCGTTTGCGGGTTGATATCACGAAAGTGAAATCGATTTACGAGATTCCCTTTTTGCCGGTCTCTTTTTTTAAAATGCACGATGTGGTCACCACAAAATTTGCACCTGAGATCGTTTTCACCAGCAGCAGTACCACCGGCCTGCAAAACGCTCGCCATTTAGTGAAGGATCTTTCGCTGTACGAACAAAGTTTTATGAAAGGATTCGTCCATTTTTACGGCGATCCGGCAGATTACACGTTTTTGTGCCTACTGCCGGGCTACTTGGAACGCGAAGGATCTTCGTTAATATATATGATGGATTATTTAACAAACCACTCGAAAAATCCGGAAAGCGGTTTCTTCCTCTATGATCATGAAGAGCTGTGGCAACGGTTGCAATCCTTGAAAAAATCGGGGAAAAAGAGCGTTTTATTCGGTGTTTCTTTCGCTTTGTTGGATTTTGCAGAACGCTATGCGATTGATTTTCCCGAGTTGACAGTTTTTGAAACCGGAGGCATGAAAGGTCGTCGGAAAGAGTTAGTGAAAGAGGAGTTGCACGCCATTTTGCAAACCGCTTTCGGTGTCGATTCCATCCATTCGGAATATGGAATGTGCGAGTTATTGTCGCAAGCATACAGCCAAGGTAACAACGTCTTCTTCACGCCACCGTGGATGAAGTTGCTTTTACGGGATGAAAAAGATCCTCTATTTGTTAATCCCGAACTAAGCAGCGGCCAAGTCAATGTGATTGACTTGGCCAATATCTATTCTTGCGCTTTTCTTGCCACTGATGATCTGGGAAAACGCCGCGGCGATGGTATGGAAATCATCGGCCGCTCCGATCACAGCGAAATACGGGGATGTAGTTTGTTACTAATTCATTGAATTATTGAATTAGTCCGCTCTATTGTTATACAACGAATTAGCATCGCTTTGTTCGAACAGGGAGGAATCAAAATGATTTTCAGTGTTCATGTTTTTGAGCATGTTTTGCCGCTCAATGGCCGGAATTTCATGCATTTCATTGAACAATTCATTGCTGTCGTATTTCGCACCGGCCGGGGAGGATTTCAAGGCGGAGAGAATGCCCGTTCCACTTTTGAACGTGAATTTTTTCGCATTGGGTTCAGCGGATTGGGCGGGTGCCATTTCAGGAGTCCTCACCGGGTTATCCATCATTCCCACTTCGGTTTCCGCCTTCACATCGGAGGATACTTTGTCTGGAAAGTCATTTTGAGAGAAAATCCTTTCTGTTACGAAAGTCTTTTTCTCGGGAGTTGCAGGAGAAGTGATAGCATCACCATTTTCAACAAGCGTGATCTCTTCCACAGGTTGTTCCAGATGGCTTTCCGTGGATTGTTGGCTTGTGTCGTAATTGGTTACGATCACGGAAAGTTTCACTTTGTCGCCCAATTCCTCATCTAACGCACGTCCCCAGATCACATCGGAATTTTCGGATTTGAACTTTTCAAACTCTTCCGTGATTTGCGATAATTCGGACATTTTCAACGGCGCATCCTTGCCGTAACTAATAAAGAACAAGAAATTTTTGGCATTAGTGATCATATTTTCATCCAATAACGGGCAAGAAAGCGCACCTTCCACAACCTCCTTGATCCGGTTGGGACCGCTGGCTATTGCCAATCCCAACATGGCGGGACCGCTGTTTTCCATTACGGTTTTGATGTCGTTAAAGTCAATATTTTGCGCCGCTTGCACCGTGATGAGTTCCGCAATACATTTCACGGCATTTTTCAACACATCGTCCGCATAACCGAAAGCCTCCTCCACGTCATCATCGGGATAGATGTTGAGGATACGCTCGTTGTTCACAATGATGAGCGAATCAACATGTTTTTTCAGTTCGGAGATACCATCATCGGCATATTTCGCCCGTTTCGAACCTTCGAAGCGGAAAGGATAAGTCACCACGCCAATGGTCAAAATTTTCATTTCGCGTGCCACTTGTGCCACTACCGGTGCCGCACCCGTGCCCGTGCCTTTGCCCATGCCGGCCGTGATGAACAACATCTTCGTCTCATCGCCGATAAACTCCTTGATCTTTTCGCGGCTTTCATCGGCCAATTTTTTCGCCACTTCGGGCACTGCGCCCGCACCCAGACCGGTGTCACCCAACATCATCTTTTTGGGAACCTTGTTATTTTCCAATACTTGCCGGTCGGTGTTGCAGATCATGAAATCCACGCCCACGATTCCATCTAAATACATGTGTTTCACTGCATTGCCACCACCTCCACCGACACCGATAACCTTGATAATAGAACCGTTTGAATTGGTCTCTTTTGCCTCATACATACCCCCAAAAAATATTTCTTCGCTCATGATATTGTCTTTATATTTATATCTATAATTTATATTTATTGTCAATAACTTATTAAGTTTATGTCGCTTTTTCCAATAGATTATCTAAGAAATTACTGATCACATTGAAAAAATCGTCAAATGATTTACCTTTATTCCCCTTATTATATTTTTGATTTTTCTTCTTTTCCGTTTTTTTTGTCATGGAAGAAGAGTTATTTGCAGAAACACTTTCCTCCACTTGTCCATCCAATCCCTCTATTCCGAATTTCAACAGGCCAAGCACGGTGGAGTAGATCGGGCTTTTCAATTCGCTGGGGATATTGCTGACGAATCCGATTTCTGGATTTCCAATACGGACCGGCAGTTGTAAGGTGAATTGGCACAATTCTTTGATATGTTTCAACAATGAGCCGCCACCCGTGAGCACTACACCGCCTGTGATTCGAGAAGCGTAACCGGATTCGCGGATCGCCAGCGCAATTTCATCCAGAATGTCGGTTTGAACACGGGCATGGATGATCTCCGCCAGCATATTTTCACTGATCTGGATGGGTTGCAGACCGTGGAGTTGTGGAATGTTGATGTAATTATTGCTGTTACTCTCTTTCACTAAGCACGTTCCGTAACTGATTTTCAATTTTTCCGCCAATTCCATAGGAATTTTGCAGATTCCCGAAATATCTTTGGTAATAGAGTTTCCGCCGAAAGGAATCACGATGGTGTAGACCGGTTTGCCGTCGTAGAAAATGGCTACGTCGGTGGTGCCGCCGCCGATGTCGATGAGGACGGCACCGTGTTTTTTCTCCTCATGAGTCAAGCACGCCAGTCCCGATGCGATCGGTTCCAGAATAATTGTCTCCGCCTCCAACTCCGCATCGCGCACACAGCGCAGTATCTTTTTGATCTCCGCCTCGTTACCGGTGATAATTTGGAAATAGCCTTCCACCACCTCGCCCAATTCGCCCACCGGATCCGTGGTTTCGCGATGCTTATCGATGATAAACCGTTGCGGGATCACGCTGATGATCTGCTCGCCCGGCGTTACTGAAATACTCTGCAGGTCGTTCACCATGTCCTCAATCTCGTCATGCCGGATCACATCCTCTTTCCCGTTGATACGGGTCACGGTGTGCTTGTATTCCATACTCTTGATATGCCGTCCTGCCACGCCAACGAAAACCTCGTGAAAGTCGTGGTTGAAGCGGTTTCTGGCCACGCTTTTCGAAACATGGATGCCTTCCACCGTTTTGATAATGTTGTAGATCAACCCATGCTGCACGCCAGTCGATTCTCCTTTACCGTATCCGTGAATGTCGATTTTCCCGTCGGGATTCCGCGATCCAATGACGGTTGCGATTTTCGTTGTTCCGATGTCCAATCCGACAACTATTTCCGGCGTGGTGTCATGCGTAGCTCTATTTTTCATATAACTCCTTTTGTTTCTACTTTTTAGCAATTATTCTGTTCTTAAATCTGGCATCCAACATCGTGTATTCGTTGATTCCGCGGTAGGGCAGCGCTTCGCTGTACATTTTGGACAAATGCAGTAACTTTGCGTCCGCATCCGTGGCGTCTCCAAACAAAACCACCTGTTTTCCCACGGTCGGAATCAGCTCAATGTCAAGATTTTTATTGACATAAAACTGCCGGAACTGCGCATTGAGAAACGGATCGGCAAAAACCCGCTTGGCGATGGTATAAATGCCATGGAGCAACGGTACGGAATCCGAGACGAATTTGGTTTGGAAATTATAATCGATGTTACCATGGGCAACCAGAATATTCTCTTGTAAATTAGGATGATATGGAATTATAAAACCCTCATGATCAATAAAATACTGATCGTGTTGATTAGAAAAAACATGCACCAACGGTCGGGATTGCACGATCTCGATTACCATGGACGAGTTCGAGAAATAGACATTTCTGCATTGCAGGATGAACGGATGATGGGTAATCACATCGGCGATTTGGCCGGTGATATTCCGTAGCTCCTTCACAGATTTTCCGATTACCACCAAGTTGGAATCGGCAATCATCTGCTCGATCTCGGGAATGGAAACCATGGAGGGACTTGGAATCGGGACAATTTTAACTTCGATTTTCTCGCAAATCGTGGACTGCTTTTTCACAATAGCCACCACCACGATCGAGAGAATCAAAATCGTAACTGCAATACTCACAAGAGCTTTTATTTTTCCCATTATTTTTAATAATACCTTATGGTCAAAGCAGCCAAAAATAACAATATTAAATCTTATTTTTTTCGACAAGAAAGGAAATAACACACAGCGAAATGTTGATATGTTAATATGGAAATTTATGAGGAAAAAGCAGGAAAAATGGTGATGATTTTTGTATTTTGCATATCCGCAATTGCTAAAACTAAACGTACAAATTACAATGTTTTTTCCATCAAACCATAACCTTCAATTTGTCTGTTTCCTTTAGGTTCAACATGAACCACTATATCAAAAATTTGATCAATTTTATCCTTTATAGCATTTTCTACTTTATTGGCTATCTCATGGGCTTGAGTAATAGTTAGATTTTGATCGACCTCTATATCCATATCTATATCCCAAAAACCTGCAACACGGCGCATGCGCACTCGATGCGGATTAATTGCGCCGGGCACTGAATTAACTGCCTCAAAAAGGATCTTATAATACTCATTGTTTTTGTTGCCGTCCATCAATTCCAAATTGGCTTCAAGAAAGATACTTATGGCATTTTTAATAACCCATAATCCGACCAAAATCGCGACAATAAGGTCTATGGCGCCAACATTGAATAGTCTTGTAAATCCTAAACCAATCAATACACCAACTGAAGTAAGTATATCGGCAAACATATTTTTTGCGTTTGCTTTGAGCATGGCAGAATCGGCTTTTTTTCCAAAGAAGTATTGACTCCAAGCAAGTATTATTTTTCCGGCTATGGAGATAAGAGTCGCAATTAATGCCGCACTAGTCGGAATTTCAGATTTCATTCCTATAAATAAATTTTGCACAGAATTGAATATTAACTGTCCGCCTGCAAAAAAAAGTATCATTGAAAGAATTGAAGTAGCTACGGTTTCTGCTCGACCATGTCCCCAAGGATGATTTTTATCCGCAGGTTTTGATACCATTCTTGAAACCAGTAAGGCCATTATGGCAATAAGCACATCCATTGACGAATCAATGCCGTCCCCAACAACAGCTAAACTTCCCGAATACAGACCTGCCCAAACTTTAAGTATGGCAAGTATTAAATTTCCAACCAAAGCAATAATTGAAGCGAGCCTAATAATAGAAGAGCGTTTTTCATTCATATATTTACCCTAATGAGTGAGCAAAGATACGATATAAAATGAGATAATCCCTCATTTATCGGTAGCAAAACAGGGGGGCTATAAGACAAAGAGTTGTCTTATAGAAGTGGAAATAAAAATACAAAAATCATTTTTTGTTGCTTATAACAAATTATTTTGTATATTTGCCCATTCGTTGAAAGAAGGGATTTTATTTTGTTCATATTCGGTTATGATATATGCGTTTTTTTATTTTATATATCAATCTTCTACTTAGAAAACACACAAATCAATATATTTATGAACGAAAACCAACATATTATGAAAAAGACTTTTATTGGAATGCTGATTTTGTTTTTGAGCATCTTTTGCTTGAATACGGGATTTGCGCAAATGGCAAGTGATTATGAGGTTTCGGCCTCTCTCGGGACTTACGTCCCTATCATGGGAACCTACCTGAACATGGATGACGAAGATGACGGCGAAGCTACGTTCACTCTCCCTTTCGCATTTACTTACTGCGGAACAAGTTACAATTCTATCACAGCTTCCACCAACGGAATGCTGTCATTCACCGGAATGACCTACTTTGACAATGATCTCTCAAATTCAGATTATACCCGTAATGTGTTGGCGCCTTATTGGGATGATTTGATGGTGTATTATGCAAATGCATCTATCTTACATGCCACGACGGGCACTTCGCCCAACCGGATCGTGACCATCCAGTTTGAGGGTCTGTACGAACAATATAGTGAGGATGGGGATTTTGATTTCCAAGTGAAGCTGTACGAAACATCAAATATAATTGAATTCGTTTACGGTTCCGGTTTTCAAGACACCTACTATTATATTTACCCTTCCGCATCGATTGGGATCAATAATTTCAGCGGCGGGACAACCCACTTTTTGAGTGTCACCCCCGCTGGTTTTGGACAGATCAGCCATTCCATCACTTCGGCAAACAACCTCATCGATGAATTTGACATTGCTTATTTAGTTTCCGGAACAACCTACACTTTTGAACTAGCTAGCTGTAGCAGAACTTCCGACATTGCCATGGCGGAGATCACACCAACTTCCGCCACCCTAAACTGGGGGGAAAATGACAATGTTTTGGGATGGCTTGTCTCTTATAGGGCAGAAGAAGATACCGATTGGAACACCGAAGAATTTATCACCGACAATGAGTATGTTTTTTATTCGGGCGACTTGACTATTAACACTTCATACATTTTTCGCATCCGGACATTGTGCACCGACATAGACACAAGCAGTTCCTATCTTTTCCCGTTCATCACGCCGCAGAATCCGGCTCTCGTTCCCTACGAGGAAGATTTTGAAAGTGGAGACGGTGATTTTTTGTTTAAAAATGAAACACAAGGAAATCAATGGATCGTGGGTGCTGCGACCTCGGCGCAGCCTGCCGGCAGCACGTCAAGTCTCTATATTTCAAACAATGGATCGAGCCATGACTATATTTCCGCCTCTTCGATAAATGTTTACGCATACAAGACTGTTCAATTTGATGATCCGGGAGAGTATCTGATCAGCTATGATTGGAAATGTATGGGTGAAACGAATTATGACTACGCTGCGGTGTGGATAGCTCCCTATTCCGCTAATTTCGCAGCGGGTTTCACCCCTGCTTCATCGGATTGGATCAACTTATACGGCAGTAGCTATTTAAATGCAGATACCAACTGGCACGCAAAACAAGTAAATTTCCTGATTAGCGAGCCGGGGCTCTACAATTTGATTTTTTATTGGGAAAATGACAATGGCGTAACCAACAATCCGCCCATCGCCATAGACAACATCTCCATTGATATAGTGGCTTGCGAATCCATTCTCGCCATGACGATTACGGATTTACAATCGGATAATGTCACGTTTGATTTTGATTACACTGAAAACACAACTGACATGAAGCTATATTATTGGGCTTCCATGTCGGCAATAGATTCCGCGGAAATCAATATTTCGGATTTAGTGGATGACGAATACACGGTGACCGGATTGACTCCATCAACTACCTATACTTATTATGTGGTGTCCATTTGCGGGGATGGAATCAGTTCTATTCTTGGAAACTTCACCTTTACAACGCTTTGCAATCCCATCACGGAATTTCCGCTGGTGGAATCTTTCGAGGACACCTCATCCACCCGCACGTGCTGGACAATCATTGACGCCAATCAAGATGGCACAACCTGGAGCAGATACAGCGACACCACATACGCCCGCACAGGAAGCTATTCGTATAGAATCTACACGAATTGGTTAGAAGGAGACAATGACGACTACCTGATCTCCCCGCAAATAGCATTGACAGGAAGCGAGATGCTGAAATTTTACACTAGGGTTTACAATGCTTCGGAGCCGGATGCATTTGAAGTATTGCTCTCCAATACGGGTATCATGCTGGCAAATTTCACCGACACACTTCTTCCGATGCAAATTATTTCACACAGAACATACACGCTCTATGAAGTAGATTTGTCGGCCTATACCGGCAATGCGTTCATTGCGTTTAGAGTACCGCCTTCCAGCACAGATGGATGGTATATGTATATTGATGACATATCTATTGAGACTATTCTGGATTGCAGCGCACCTATCCATGTCGGCTATTCCGATTTGACGACCAGCAGCATTGATCTGACATGGAATTTCTTTGGGCAAAACTCGCCCGATGAGTATTTGATCGCTTACGGTCACACCGGTTTTAATCCCGATACCACGACCAATATCATTTCTCACTATGGAAGTGAAACCTATCAATTGACGGGATTAACCGCAGCCGCTGGGTATGATGTCTATTTAAAATCGGTATGCGATGATGACACCACGGTTTGGTCCACGGTGTTCACCTTCACCATGGAGTGCGAATTACTTACGTCCACAGATCTCCCGTATTCTCAAAATTTTGAAGCATGGGGAAATGATGATGATCCGTATGTGGATTGCTGGGAAAGAATAAACACGTATGATATCTATTATGGAATACCTTATATTGATGATTATGTGGGATTTGGCGGCTCATATTCCCTTGAATTTGAGGGAGACAGTTATTCCGATGTGGTGGCTATCATGACGGGATTC
This sequence comes from Bacteroidales bacterium, assembly GCA_031285725.1. Classification (GTDB taxonomy): domain Bacteria; phylum Bacteroidota; class Bacteroidia; order Bacteroidales; family WCHB1-69; genus JAGVVH01. The sequence continues at coordinate 5,568 of JAITVP010000027.1, read as the reverse complement.
GATCAAACCGTGGATGTTTCCCTTCTCGAAGTTAACTTCAAAATCTATGCGGAGTATTCTTCGGATGGTATCGAAGTTGGCGTGATGACCGATCCTACCGATATGTCAACGTTCACATTGATTGAATTGGTGACACCATCGTCGCTGGAAGTATGGGAAGATGTCACGGTGTATATGAGTGAATATGCGGGTACAGGAAAATACATCGCTTTCAGACTCTTCACCCTTGACGAAACTTTTGTCAACATCGACAATGTGGTCGTGCAATGGGTGCCGAGTTGTTTGCCTCCCACCGGACTTACCGCCACGGTGGATGAAACGACCGGAGAAGTGACAGTATCGTGGAATGACAACGACAATGTGGAAGAGTGGGAAATCGCTTACGATCAGAGTCGGGCGTTTGATCCGGAAGTTGCGACCACTACCGTGACTACTACGACCAACTCCTACGTTTTCAGTTCATTGGAAGAAGATGCTTTCTACACTTTTTATGTCCGCGCCGATTGCGGTCAATCCGATGTGAGCGAATGGAGTTTAAACAGCGTGACCCTTCCCACGGCTTGTTTAACAGCGATGGAAGTACCCTATTTCGAAAATTTCGACAGCTACGATGTTCCGGTCAGCACAACGATCAACAACCGTGGCTTTGCCCCCCCTTGCTGGAGAGCGCACTCCACGAATACCAACTATTACCCTCCCCACATCACCAATTCGGGAACCTACCACTATCCCGCTTCGGGCTCACAATGTTTGACATTCACTTCCAGTTCGGCCGGACCTAATTCGTATGTGGCGCTTCCGAAAATGAATCTGCCGTTGGACTCGCTTATCCTTGCCTTCGCCTATCGTTTTGAAAATGCGACCTACGGAACGCTTTATCTCGGTTATATGACCGATAACATGGATACGTCAACGTTCACGCAATTGGCAACGATTACCGGAAACTCGTCAATAACCAGAGACACCATCGTCCTTTCTGGCTACACGATTCCCTCCGATGCGCAATATCTTGCTTTTCATTGGTATAAGAGCGGAACAGACTTTTCCGTAAGTATTGACGACATCAGTATTTACCGCATACCAGAAATAGAGTGTTATACACCCACCAATCTCGCTGTCTCTGCTATCCAACCTACTTCTGCAACCGTCACTTGGACGGCGGGCGGAATCGAAACCACTTGGATCGTGGAACACCGTGAGGTAGGAGGTACCGATTACGACTCGCAACAAGCGACCACGGACACGGCAACCCTTAACGTGCAACCGGAAAGAGATTACGAAGTACGCGTAAAAGCGGTATGCGACACCGTCAACGAAAGCGAATACATCACACTTACCTTCACTACACCAAGGGATTCGATGCGCTACACCATCGAACCCTCTGTGAACGGCACCGGGACTATCACCCCGTCAACGACGGTGACGGTAGTGGAAGGCGGGGCGCAACGTTTCGAGTTTACCCCCGGTGTTGATCAAATCGTACAAGCGGTACTTATTGATGGCGAAGAAAGCGAGTGGGAACCTGACAACTCCTACACTTTCGTCGATGTACGAGCAGACCACACCATTGAAGTGGTCTTTGCGGTGGGCATCGAAATCTACGACCCAAGCAAGTATATGGAAGTATATCCTAACCCGACGACAGGAGAATTGAAAATTAAAAGTTATGAATTAAAAATTGAGGGCATTAGGATTTTTGACATGTATGGCAAAGAACTCCACCTCTTATCTCTTGATTCCGATCTCTCCATTGACTTGTCACACCTTTCCGCTGGTGTCTATTTCTTAAAAATAGCGACGGATAAGGGAGTGGCCATGAAGAAGGTGGTAAAGAATTAAGGATTTCCGTTCGGTAGAAATGCGTATTCTGTGGGTGTGTGACGAGATTTCTCATGACAACAACCAACCATTAATTTTTGTATATTTGCGGGCTTGATGAAGTAAAAACAGATCCATTTACTATTTCTTTTATCTTTGGAATAGCAAAGGATAATTAAAATTATTACCATGAGTAAAGGACGTGATCTTAAACCACACATTGCTGTTTTCGGCCGACGTAACAACGGGAAAAGTTCGTTTATCAATCGTTTGGTAGACCAAGAGGTAGCCATTGTCTCCGATCAGCCGGGCACGACGACCGATCCGGTCAAAAAATCAATCGAGATTTTCGGAATCGGACCAGCCATCGTGATCGACACCGCCGGCATTGATGACGTGGGCGAGTTGGGCGGAAAACGAGTGCGGAAAACGCTGGACATCCTCAGTATCATCGATTGTGCCATTTTGGTCATCGCCAACAATCAGTTTGGTGAGTTCGAAATCGACTTGATTAACAAATTTAATGACCTGGACATCCCGTTTTTCATCGTTCATAATAAAAGCGACCAGGAAGCATTATCTGAAGAGACACAAAATCTTATTTCAGAATATACGGATGCGAGGATTATAGAATATAGTAATCTTCAGCCCGCAAATCTACCGGATATCATTCAATTACTGAAAAACACGATTCCATCTTCCGCATATCAATCCGTGACCCTTTTTGAAAGCATCATTTCGGAAAAAGAGATAGCCTTGCTTGTGACCCCCATCGACAACGAGGCGCCCGAAGGACGGCTGATTCTCCCTCAAGTAATGGCGATCCGTGACATGCTGGATCACCATGCGATCAGCATTGTCTTGCAGTTGGAAGAACTTGACTTTTTCCTAAAAAATAGCGGCATTCGTCCCAAATTGGTGGTGACCGATAGTCAAATTTTCAACCAAGTGGATAAAATCGTTCCCTCCGATATTCCACTGACCGGTTTCAGTATTTTGTTTGCCCGCTTGAAAGGTGACTTTGAGACTTATTTGAAAGGAACCCCTCACCTTAAAAATCTCAAAGACGGCGACAAGGTGTTGATTTTTGAGAGCTGTTCGCACCACGTGAACTGCGACGACATCGGGCGGTTTAAAATCCCCAACTGGCTGCGGAAATTCACCGGAAAAAGCCTTGAGTTTGAGGTGGTGAGCAGTTTCCAGCAGACCAAGCATGATATGGGCGAGTATGCTATCGTCATCCAGTGCGGGGGCTGCATGTTCACCCGAAAGCAATTGCTTAATCGTATGAAACAAGCTGTGGATCAAGGTATTCCGGTGACAAACTACGGTATGGCCATTGCTTATATGCATGGTATTTTTCATCGGGCGGTTGCTATTTTTATCGAACAAAACGAAATTCTGACATAGCACAAATGCAAACCGCACCCGCTGTGCGTATCGCTCTCGGCGAAGATCTAGGATTACCACACGGCGAGATCGTGACCGGTAAGATGGCCGCCGCCCTGAGAAAATTGGGTTTCAATTCCGTGTTGGACACCGACTTCACCGCCGACCTCACCGAGCCGTTGCACACACATTACGTGGATAGGAAAGAAGAAGTTCAAAGATTCAATAAACCATTACATTACTGAACTTTTGAATCTTTGAACTCTTGAACTCTCTTCACCAATTGTCCGCACGCTGCCCGGATATCTTGTCCCTTGCTTTTGCGGATGTTGACGATGAGGTTTCGGGATTCGAGAAAACGGACGAAAGTATCTACGGTTTTTTGTGGGGAACCTTTGAAAAAACTGTCGGTGGAGTTGTATTCTATAATATTGATTTTCACGGGGAAAGATTTGCAGTAGCGGGCTAATTTTTCGGCATCGTCTAATGAATCGTTGATCCCGTGGAGCATGATGTATTCAAAAGTAATCCGTTTGCCGGTCTTCTCCACGAAATAGCGGAGAACGTTTTGCAGTTCAACTAATGAATTTGTTTTTGTCACTGGCATGATTCGTTTTCGGATCTCTTCATCGGCACTGTGGAGCGAGATGGCCAATCCGGCTTTGAACCCGTCATCGGCAAGTTGTCGGATACCCTTTGTAATTCCCACGGTGGAGAGGGTGATGCGTGAGGACGACATTCCCTTGCCGGATTCAGTGGAGAGCAGTTGAATCGACATCATCACATTGTCGTAGTTCAGCAGCGGTTCGCCCATTCCCATGTAGACGATGTTGGTAATCTCCTTTCCGTAGTATTCCAACGCTTTGCGGTTCATTACGTTAAACTGGTCCCAGATCTCCGTGAAATGTAAGTTGCGGGTGAAACCCATCGTGCCCGTGGCACAGAATTGGCAGCCCAGCGGACAACCCACTTGCGAAGAGAGGCAGGTAGTGACCCGGTCAGGGGAGGGAATTAGCACCCCTTCGATTTTCCGGTTGTCGTGCAATGTAAAAACAAACTTTACTGTGCCATCGCAGCTTTGTAGTTCTTGGGATATCGTCAGGTTTTGAAACGTAAACGCTGTTGTCAACTTCTCCCGGAGGACAACAGAGAGGTTGGTCATCTCGTTGAAACAAACAGCCCCTTTCTTCCAAAGCCACTCCTTGATCTGTTTTAGCCGGAAAGCGCTCTCGCCGTTCTCTTTCAGAAACAGGCCCAGCTCCTCTTCGGAAATATACCGGATATCGGGTTTCGTTCTCATCATCACTTCTTTTTGATTTTCAATTTTTGACCGATGTTGATTCGATCGATCCGCAGGTTGTTCCACTTCTTAATATCGTCCACTTTCACGTTGTGTTTTTTGGCGATGCCATAAAGTGTATCGCCTTTTTTAACAACATAGGTGATGGTTTTCTCTTTTTTTTGAGAATTCGTATTTATAATTTCTTTTTTTTCGGTTGGGATTATACCGGAAGAACGTGTGAAAACAGTATCTATTTTCGTATTAACAGTATCTGGAATGGACATCATGGTCGAATCGCAAACAATAATGCGGCGGGCACCGACATAATTGTTTGCGTAACCTTCCCGTGCGGAATTGTCGATACAGATGCCCCGTTTATAAGTGGAAGCATGCACGAAAGTAAAATGCCCATTGTCGTTGTTTTCAATAACAATGCCCACATGGCCAATTCCCTCTCCGCGTTTGAAAAAAACCAAATCGCCTTTCCGAATATCTTCCCGTTTCACGGCGATTCCATTGTTATATTGTTCCTGCGAACTTCTAAATAATTTGATGCCGAAATGGTTAAAAGTGTAATAAACCAATCCCGAACAATCGAAATATTTGGGGCCGGCCGCACCATATTTATAAGTGGCTCCCTTGTGTTTCAAAGCGAAATCCACGATTGAATCAATGAGGACAGCACACTCACCGTGTGCTGTATCATCGTAATTTTCAATATTCTTCAAATTTCCGGATTGTGCCGAAAGCGTGGCAAACAACCCGATGGAAAAGAAAAAAAACAGTATGTTTTTCACAGTCAAAAAATTGAACGCAAAAATAGGGAAAAAGTGCGAAAAAAATTAAAACATCATTGTTTTTTTAAAATAATATACTATTTTTACACCGTGATTTTTTAACACGGAATATCTAACCATAAAACAAAAAGCATCATGAGATCACCGCATCTATTTCAAAGCATCATCGCCTGCCTTTTGGTGATGATCGGTTTATTAACCCTGAATACGGAAGAGAACGGCCGGATCCATCACGGAAAGAGCGGCCGCTTGACCTCCGTGGCGAATGGCGGGCGATCGCCC
>JAITVP010000164.1 GCA_031285725.1 Bacteroidales bacterium | reverse complement strand
CCGGTTGATCACCCGATGGGTGGTGGTGAAGGACGTGCGTCCGGAGGTCATCCAAGATCAAGAAAAGGCTTGCCTTCAAAAGGTTACAGAACCAGATCGCCTAAGAAAAACTCTGATCAATACATTATCGAAAGAAGAAAAAAATAACCCTAAAGTAAAATAAGTATGAGCAGATCATTAAAAAAAGGACCATATATACATTATAAGCTTGAACAACGCGTATTAGAGGCTCAGGCTTCTGGCAAGAAATCCACTATCAAAACGTGGTCAAGGTCATCCCTAATCTCCCCGGATTTCGTGGGTCTCAACATCGCCGTTCATAACGGTAACAAATTTATCCCTATCTACGTGACTGAAAACATGGTAGGTCACAAATTAGGTGAATTTGCACCCACTCGTATATTTAGAGGGCATGCCGGATCTAAGGATAAAGGCAAAAGATAGTTAACGAGTAGACGAGTTAACAAGTAGACAGATTGACGAGTTAGCAAGAGAAGAGATTTTCTTGTTGACTCGTCAATTTTTTTATTTAAAAATGGGCTGAATTTTCAAAGACGATAAGTTTGTTTTCTCAAGTGATAAAAGGAGTTGGTTGTAACCGCAAGGATGATGGGCGTAAAAAGGACGGTTTGAAAGTTCACATGCAGATCCATTATGGTAAAGTAATTTTTCAACATTGTAAATATTTGAAAATTAAACAAATAAAAATAACTTCATTTTTTAGTTGGTCAGTAGTGCTCCAGAATGAATATTATGGTTTATATTTGCAAAATCAAAAAGATACGTTTGTAATTGAATGTATAAATTTATTTAATCCCAAAAAATGAAACAGTATGAAAAAATTATTAATTGTTGCCGTCATGGCGATTTGCAGCTATTCATTTAGCCAAGTAACAGTAACTGGCAATGGCAATGTGGGGGTTGGCGTGGATGCTCCGACACAAAAATTGCACGTGGCAGGGAACAGCTATTTTATGGGAATATCGGCATTGGCATTTTAGAACCCACGTACAAATTGCATGTACGCGGAAATGCATTCATGGGAGATAATGCTGTCAATAATATGACTCCGTGGGGATTGATCATTAGGCAGACCATAGAATCTGTGCCTTCGGGGCCCATTACTTACCCTATTGCATATTGTGATCTCTATGGTTATAAAAATAACCATTTACGCATAGGCAAAGCAGATTACAGGACTAATATCATCTACACTTACACACTTAATTATCAAACGCTTGTGCAAAACTCCGATGCTCGATTGAAAGAGAATATTAGAACTTGCCCTTCCTTTTTGATCAAGCTGAAAGATGTTAACACTTACACTTACAATTATACAGACGACTATTTCCGGGATTTCACGGCTGAACAAAAACAGGAAGCCCAAAAGACGGAGTTTGGTTTTTTGGCGCAGGAGTTGCAGGAAATATTCCCCGAATTGGTGCATGAGGATGACAGTACCGGCATTCTCTCTATCAACTATGTGGGCATGATTCCTATCTTAACCTCGGCGGTCAATGAATTGCGGCAAGAAAAAGAGAGCCAACAAGGCAGGGAGGAAGAGCAACAACGTGAATTACTGAAAGAGGTGGAAGCCCTAAAAGAAGAAATAGAAACTTTAAAAACCGCCTTGAACGCATGCTGCAAGACAAGCCAGGCCAAGTCTATGCAAAGTGAAGAGAGCGGAGAAGGCCATAATAGCATTCAAGAGTTCAGCTTCACAGGAATGGACATGGATGTGATGAAAGTCTATCAAAACACTCCCAATCCGTTCAGCGAAAGCACGGTCATCCAATGTTACATTCCCGAAACCGTTCAAAAAACAGAATTGTGTGTGTATGACATGCAGGGTTCACGGCTAAAATGCCTCCTCGTTTCGGAAAGGGGAATGACCAGCGTGCGGATTCAAGCGGGGCAACTGTCCGCAGGTGTTTACACGTACTTATTGATTGGTGATGGAAAAGCCAGCGAGGCAAAACAGATGATCTTAACGAAGTAAGGAGATGAAAAATAAAAAAACTATTCTCATTTTTGCGGGGATATTATTGCTGTTTTCAGGGATAGTAAACGCGCAGCAACAAGTTGCAATTATAGGAACAAATGTAGGCAAAGAGATAAAATTAAGTATTAATGCAGGATTTCATTTATCCAATATGATAGGAAAGGGCGTTCAAAAAGGAGATAACATATTTATTAGCGCTTACAGTACAAACGATTCTCCCGATTGGTACGAATGCTACGGATTGTATGCAGGCGGTTACAACGGATTATTACCGGGATATAAATTCGGGCTTGGAATAACATTTGATATGAATACATTCTTTGCTTGGGGTTTTGATTTGAATTTTGAAACAAAAGGTTGCCGAATACCCATAAAAGAGATAATTACTTCTTATTATACGACTATTACCGATCCTTTTTTCACCAGCACTTTAGAAGAAAAAAAAAAGCATTGCCGTATCAAATTTGTATTCTAAAATCAGATTGAATTACATTGTTATTCCTATAAGAACAGAATTTAAGTATAAAAAGTTCTATTGTATGCCGGGCATCTATACAGGGTTTTTATTAAATGCTATTAATACTACAAAATTTGACTATGAAGACCAAAAATTTGATATTCGACATACTCCAACAAGTCATTATGCATGGATCGATTTTGGAATATTCTTAAATACCGGTTTTTGTTTTTCGTTTTCAAGTAGGCATTCCATAAAAATAGGAATTGTAGGCGAATGGAATGTCAGTGGAATACAAAGACGAAGAATACCCGGAGGGAGCTACAATTTTTTTAGTAGTCAAGTGTTCGGATTGGAACTCAAATATGAAATAAAAGTAAAATAACGATCATGAAAAATGAAAATATTTTAATAACTTTATGCATATTGTTCATCATTGGAATAACCAATGCACAACAACAAGTAAGTGTAAATGAGGCAAAAATGCCGCAATAAATACACTGTATAATAAATCAGATGTCTTAAGGAGATCATTATGGCATACCATAGAATCGGGACAAGTTGTTGAATATGTTGCGCACGAAAAAGTAGTTTTGAGACCTGGATTTAAAGTAAAATTGGGCGCAAATTTCAAAGCTCGTACAGAGCCTTGTGCAAGTTGTGAAGATTAATTACACTCAAAAGCAAATGCTTTGCGAAAAACCTAACAGGGTGCGGATTCATACTGCTGGCTATGAATCATTGAATCACCCCCCGAATTTCTTCCCAATTTTCTATCCCTATCTCCTCCATAAATCCGGGTAATTCTTCAATGATCTGTTTGCAAATCAGTGGGTTGGTGAAGTTAGCGGTGCCGATTTGCACGGCAGTGGCACCGGCCATGATGAATCCAATCACATCTTCTGTAGTGTAAATACCACCCAGTCCAATCACCGGGATTCTCACGTTCTTGCACACTTCGTGCACCATGCGCAAGGCGATCGGTTTGATGGCCGCTCCGGATAATCCGGCATACAGGTTGTTGAAAATTGGTTTCCGTTGTTTGATGTCGATGGCCAACCCTTTGAACGTGTTAACTAACGAGAGCGAATCAGCACCGGCCTTTTCGCACGCTTGCCCCATCTCAATGATATTCTCCGCATTCGGCGATAGTTTGACCATCAATGGTTTACGGCACTTTTCCCGTACTGCCTTCACGGCTTCGTAAGCCACGTCCGCTTTGATGCCGAAAGCCATGCCGCCGCTTTTCACGTTTGGACAGGAAATGTTCAACTCAATCATATCCACCTCTGTCTCGTTAAGTAGTTCTATCCCGGCTATGTAATCTTCCAGACAGCCGCCGCCGAGATTGGCGATTACCACGCTACCGGTCTGTTTCATCCACGGCAATTCCTCTGCGATGAACTTTTCCACTCCCGGATTTTGCAATCCCACGCTGTTCATGACACCGCTCGCTGTCTCATAAACCCGAATGCCCGCATTGCCTTCCTTCGGGTTGATGGTCAGTCCCTTGGAACTGATTCCGCCTAAAATTCCCACATCGTAAAGCTGGTGGTATTCTTTACCGAAGCCAAACGTTCCCGAGGCCGCAATAATCGGGTTTTTAAAAGTGATGCCGTTGATGTTAATTTTCATAAAGTTAAGGTGTTTATTTTTTGGGGACGGCAATGGTAATACGGATTGGACGGATGAGACAGATTAAGACGGATAAAAATAATCCGTCTTATTTGCACAATCCATGCAGGCATCAATTTTTTCATCATTACCTAATTCATTGTGAATTCGCTACCGCGAAACACCGGTCCCTCGCTGCAACACCGTTTCATGCCGTGAGTCGTTTCGCAGTTACAGGTGAGGCAGGCGCCGATGCCGCAGGCCATCCGTTTCTCCATGGAAAGCCAGAGTTGAGAAGGTTCGAGCGTACTGTTTTTCAATAAGTTGAACATCATCACTTCGGGGCCGCAGGTGAAAATGGCATCGTATTTCTCGTGATTGACAATGTCGGTGATATAACCTTTGTAGCCTTCGTAGCCATTTTCGCAAGCAATAAAAAGATCGTCGCATGTATCGGCAAATTCGTCAACTAAGAAAAGGTCATCCTTGTAGCCGAGGTAAACATCGACGATATTACCCAACGAGCGCAATGTTTTTGCGGTTTCGTAAAGTGGTGGGATACCGATTCCGCCCCCGACGAGGGCGATTTTCCCTTTCACTTCCGTGCAGGGAAATCCGTTGCCGAGTGCTCCTAACAAATCCACCTCATCGCCGCTTTCCAAGCGGGAAAACAGCAAGGTGCCCTTACCCACCATCCGGTAAAGAAATTCCAATATGCCATTGCCATACCGATACACGCTGATAGGGCGCATCAATGGAAGGAAATCGTCTTCCCAACTTTTCAACATATAGAATTGTCCCGGTTTGATCTGTTGTTCAGGAACTTGCAATCGCAACAGGTAGATACCCTTTGCCGTTTCGGTTTGCGATAGCACTTTGCTTTTGAAATAATCCATGGTTGTGTTTTTTAGTTAACGAGTTAACTTATTAACTTCTTCTTCTATATCATTCCTCATCCTCATCGCTTCTCCTCGAGAGGATGAGGCGAAGTTGGCCTCACCGTTTTCTATTTTCTTATATGCCAATAAGATAGATCGGGAAGCGTTGACCACACCGCCGTTTCCGTTTTTTAGATACAAGGCGATGTCTTCCGCTTTGCCGCCTTGCGCTCCGTAGCCAGGGATCAGGAAGAAAGTGGAATCCAAGTCTTTACGCACCTTAATCGCCTCGTCGGCATGGGTACAGCCCATCACGCCGCCAATGGATGAAAAACCGGATTTGCCGAGATACTCTTTCCCCAATTCGTTCAACTTTCTACCGACCACATTGTATACCTTTTCATCACTTTCTACCGACAGATATTCAATATCTTTCGCTCCCTCGTTGGAGGTGCGGATCAGGACGAAAAGTCCTTTTTGATTCTCTTTCACAAAAGGCAGGTAGGGTGTAATGCTATCGAATCCCATGTAAGGATTAATGGTCATGAAGTCACATTCAAAGTCGCCGGTGAAGTGAGCTTTGGCATACATTTCGGCGGTTTTGGCGATATCGCCCCGTTTCACGTCGGCAATGGTGAGTGCGTCCACCTGGTGAAGGTATTCTAATGTTTTTTTATAAGCCATCATACCTTCCATTCCATACGCCTCATAGTAAGCGATTTGCACTTTGAAACAAGCCGCCACGTCCAATGTTGCATCGATGATTTCACGGTTGAATTGGAACAAGCCCTCGCTTATGGAAGAATATCTGTTTTTGAAAAATTCAGGAAGATAGCCGTAATAGGTATCTAATCCCACACACACATGACCGTTATTTGCCACGTTTTCAAATAGTTTGTCAATAATCATAGTGATTAGTTTTGTTTGCAAATGTAACCAAAATCTGTCAGTAACTTATCCCTGCTCATTCCCCCAGCAGGGCTAAATCATTAAGAAGCTGTTTGAGTTAATTTTTTTGAAAAGAGCAGAAAGGGTACTATGTTTGTTAAATGCGAATCAAACAATACAGTTCCGACCTTTCTGCCCAAAGTTGGCAAGTTATGAAAAAAATTATTCATGTGCAAAGAAA
>JAITVP010000144.1 GCA_031285725.1 Bacteroidales bacterium | reverse complement strand
AGATTCCGTATAAGGTTCGCTTAGAAGAAATCTTGTTCTTTGAAATTGATCCTACGGAATCCACGCGTTCCAATTGGATTCCGGTGTATTTAACCGCATCGCTGGCATCATTGTTCAGAGAATAAAGACTGTTCTTCTCAATAACCGCAGCCCTGCAATAGTAGATATAAATCCCTTGGTAGCTTGTGGTGATTTTATTCCCCTCGACGTTCAACATACTCCGGGTGTTCACATTACTAGACCCCGTGTAATAGATGCCATACACCCCACCCGTGATGGTGTTGTCTTTCAGGTAAATCTTGTCCACATCCGCCGGATTGCCGCTACTCGGAGCGGTTACGGAGGTGGTTCTCCCAATCCCGACATGCGTATTGGAAACTCCCGCATAATTATTGGCGACATTGATTTTACAATTCGTGATATGGATGTCTTTACAACCTTGTCCGGTGAAGTTGATCCCGCGGGAACTTGTGGTACTCGTTTTCCCCTGGAAAGTCAAGTTGTTAAAACGGAAATAGTCCGTATTTTTTATCGTCAAGGCGGCCGAAGTCGTCACGGTGCTGGCGGTATTGTCCGCAATGATGACATCATCGGGATTTCCTGTAGCCGACTGGAACATGACATAATTGGTTTCCGACATCGAACGATAGACGGAGTCAAAGGTGAAACTCTCATACGTTCCCGGCATGATGTTGATGGTGACCGGTCCGGTCATTTCGCAATACCAAAGGCGCTCCTTAAAATGCTGCAAGGTTGGAAAGTCTGACGTATCCCGCCCCATTGTGTAAGAGCCATTCAGTGGGCTGGCGCAAACATATGCTCTGTGCCGGATCGTGTCATTTTCCAAAATACCGTTATCAGCCGCACTATTACGATTAACAATCCAAGCCTTGAATTCATTCCAGCCTAGTCTATGGGGGCGGATGAACATCGGGGCAGGGGGCAAGGAGATGGTGTCGGTAAAGTCCATACACAAGGATCCGTGCCATGTGGGAATACTACCGTAAAGTGAATCATTCACGCTCCAGGCTATATTGACATCGGTTTGGTAATTGGGACTACGGTTATGCAGGACGGCTTCTATGTCATACTGCGTATCGGAATAGAAACTCCACGGCATATTGTAAAATTTCAATAATCCGGCATCGTTATCCGTCACGTTGGCGGCACTGGAATAGGGTGAAAAATCTCTTTCCGCAAAACTCGCATTGCCGTGGACATCCTGAAAATCAATCCTGTACCAGACTGTGTCCCCGTAGCACAAACTTGGCATCACCCAAGAAACATTCACGGTGTGTCCGCTGGCGTTCAGGGTTTGCGATATGATCTCTTTTTCCAGCGAATATACTATGCCATCATTATTCTTGGTGTAAGTGAACCTAATGGAGTCCAATAACACGGTATCTTTATCCTCAAGTTTCGCCTTGATGACATAAGGCCCGATGTTATCTCTCCCATTCACCCGGAAGGAAGATAGATTTGAATAATGAGTTGGCTGCCATGAGAGTTCCGGAGGAAAAGCTTCGGTATTGCTATGGACAATCTTGACATTGTCTACAAACCAGCCGGGGAAGGACACTGTCGCTTGAGACTGTGTAGAATACATGAATACGATACGGTAGTGGGTTGCTGTTGCCGCATTGGGTGAATTATGAAGCACTCTTCCAATTTGCATCAACTCGCGTCTCCACCAATCGTTGGTTGGTGTGGTTCCATCCCATGCGGGGTAGTAACTTGAACTTGAATATCCGCGAGTATCGTCAAAAGAGGCACTGCCACGCTCACTGTCATAGTAATCTACAGCTGCGCTGTTGGGTGATATGTATTCATTGTTATCAAAAAAGGCAATCCCGTTATCGGAAAACTCCACGGATATTTTCATGAGGTCGCCAATCAATGGCGATGCTTTACAGATATGGTCAAAAGAGAGATAGATGTGGCTATAATATTGATCCAAAGGGATGGCGGAGGTGGCCATCCGGACTTTCCCTGCGGCTATCTCAGTGATTGTCCTCCCAATGTAATAGGAGGTGGAGCCAGATGCGGCGAGGGTTCTGCAAGCAGGGGTTGGATGTCCGGTCTGCGGTGCCCAGTTTTTACCCGTAATATTGGTCAGGAGGGAGACCGAAGTAGACCCCTCAAAATCCTCGAAATACACTGTCGTGGAGTCCAGCAATTGCCCGTAAGACAGGGTAGTGATAGTAAATAAAACGATAGAAAATAGTAACTTCTTCATTTTCGTAAATTTTGATTTATTTTAATTTTTCTTGTTTTTTAATTAGCATAACATTATTATCCCGCAAAAGTAAGATTTTTTTCAATATCTTGTCGCAAAAAAAAACGTTTTGTTCCCGCCGGAAATAACTTATTTTTGCGGCATAGTTTTTTTAAAATGAAAAGTTACCTTGCATTGCTTTCCTCTTTTGCTTTTCCCTTGTATTTGGCTCCGATGGAGGGTGTGACCGATGCCGTGTTCCGTCGGATGTGCAAACGGCAAAGCGCCGACTTCCTGATTTCGGAGTTTATCTCCTCCGATGCGCTTCTCCGCAACGTGAGCCAAAGTCTCCGGAAAATGGATTTCGACGATAATGAACGTCCGTTCGGCGTGCAAATTTTTGGATATAATGAGGAAACACTTTCGTTAGCCGCCCAAAAAGCGGAAGAATATCATCCTGATTTCATCGACATCAACTGGGGCTGTCCGGTCAAGAAGGTGGTCTCTAAGGGTGCCGGATCGGGTATCTTGCAAGACATCCCGAAGATGATCCGGCTCACCCGGGCGGTGGTAGAATCCGTTTCGTTGCCGGTGACTGTGAAAACCCGGCTGGGGTGGGATGAAACCAACAAACCCATTGTCGAGGTGGCCGAGCGGCTGCAAGACATCGGCATTGCCGCCATCACGGTGCATGGCAGAACGCGCGCACAGCAATACGGGGGCGTTGCCGACTGGGAGCTGATCGGGTGCGTGAAAGCCAATCCTCGCCTCACCATCCCGGTTATCGGAAACGGAGATGTTAACTCGGGTGAGAAGGCATTGGAGATGAAAAACCGTTATGGCGTGGATGGTATCATGGTTGGTCGGGCCGCCATCGGCAATCCATGGATTTTCCAAGAGATCAGAAATGCGATAAATGGGCAATCCTTTTCCCCGCCTGACTATGCCGAACGAGTGGAGACCTGCCTCCGCCAAATGGAAGAGACTGCCCTGGTGAAAGGCGAACGCCGTGCCGTGCTTGAAATGCGACTTCACTACGGTGGCTACTTCAAGGGCATCCCCAATTTCAAAGAGCGAAAAGTGAAGTTGATGAAGGCGGAAACGGTGAGAGAGTGTGGGAGGATATTAGGAAGTTTGCAAGTTAACGAGCGTACCGGTTAACTCGTTAACTTGCAAACTTGTTAATTTGTAACTTTTTTATATCTTTGTCGATCTTAAAAAAGCAACACATGGAAAAAATAATTTTCTCTCTTTTTGTTTTCTTTTTTGTAATGTTTTCCATGGCCAGCGCTCAAAATCTGTGCTATGCCATCGAGGACAATTCCATGGATAAATTTGAGATAACCTTCTATCAATCGCCGTTCAAAGTGAAGGAAATCAAAACCGAACAGGGTTATTTTTCGCGCATCATTATGGATGACTATCATGCTTCCAATGCGGTGGGGGCGCCGGAATTGCCGGTTTCTGTGAAGTTGATCGAAATTCCGTTGTGCGAGGATGCAGCCTTACACGTGTCCCCGGGCGATTTTGACATCGTGGATGCGGAACTCTACGGTATTACGCATCCGGTTTATCCCGTGCAACCATCCTATACTAAATCTTATACCGGTCCTATTATTTTCCAAAAATCGGAAGAGATATACAACACGAGCCAATTTTACGGATATGAATTGGTGACCTTAGAGGTCAACGGTATTTTTAGAAATACCAGATTGGCAACACTTTATTTCTCTCCTGTGCAGTACAATCCCGTCACAAACCAGTTTAAGATTTATCGTTCTGCGAAAGTGGAGATCACTTATGAAAACACGGATATTCCAGGCACGATCGAGATGAAAAACTTGCATGGCAATGCGCTCTTCAATGGCATTCAGAGCAAAGTGATCAACCCGCTGACCGCACCCGCCGCACGCGACCTGGCGAACGGCACACCCATCAAGTACCTAATCGTGGCAAACTCCATGTTCAGAGGCTATTTCGATGATTTTGTGAATTGGAAAAAAGAGAAGGGTTTCCTCGTTGAGGTGGCCTATACCGATGACGCTTCCGTGGGCACTACCACTACATCAATTGCGGCTTTTATCAAATCGAAATACACCGCTGCTACCATCAAAGACCCTGCGCCTTCCTATGTGTTGCTGTTAGGTGATATCCAACAAATTCCGGCATTCGATGGCAGCGAAAACCACATCACTGACCTCTATTATTTTACGTGGACAGCTGGCGACAATCTTCCGGATTGCTACTACGGCAGGATGTCGGCGCAAACGGTGGATCAACTGACTGCGCAAATCACCAAAACACTGAAATACGAGAAACTCCTGTTTGAAGATTATTCGTTTCTGGGACGGGCGGTGCTCGTGGCTGGCACGGACCGTCACTGGAGTCCCACTCATGCCAATGGACAGGTCAACTACCTGTATGATAATTATGTGAATCAAGATTATGGTTTCACTACTATTTACAAGCACAACTACAATTGCAGTTCGCAAGCGGCGCAAATTCGCAGCGAGATCAGTACCGGTACCGGTTTCGCTAATTACACGGCGCACTGTTCATCTTCCGGCTGGGCAGATCCTTCGT
This sequence comes from Bacteroidales bacterium, assembly GCA_031285725.1. Classification (GTDB taxonomy): domain Bacteria; phylum Bacteroidota; class Bacteroidia; order Bacteroidales; family WCHB1-69; genus JAGVVH01. The sequence continues at coordinate 16,422 of JAITVP010000144.1, read as the reverse complement.
TTGAAACGAGCCATATCAACAGTATGGCCAATACTGATATGTATGGTTTGATGATCGGCAATTGCTGCCTATCTTCCAAGTTTGATGATAACGAATGTTTCGGTGAAGCGATCACGCGGGTGGTAAACAAGGGTGCGGTGGCCTACATCGGTGGCACCAACAACACGCTTTGGAACGACGATTATAACTGGGCGATGGGCGTGCGGCAAAATAAAACCGCTAACCCCACATACGATGCGAGTAACCTCGGCGCCTACGACCGTCTTTTCCACACCCATGACGAGGCGTTCAGTGAATGGTACACGACTTGCGGTTCGATCTTTGTGGCCGGAAACTTGGCGGTGCAAGCCTCCACCTCATCATACAAAACGTATTATTGGGAAATATATGAACTCTTTGGAGATCCTTCGTTAATGCCTTACCTTGGGCTTCCCCAAACCATGGAAGTGGATATTCCCAATTTTGTCACGGTGGGCACCAATTCGTTGGAAGTGACCGTGGCGCCGTACGCTTACGTGGCACTGCTACAAAACCAAGAATTATTAGCCGCCACTTTTGCCGATGAAAATGGTGACGCTATCTTGCGCTTTAATGCTATCGTTGATGCAAGCGATTTGACTTTGGCTGCTTCCGCACAAAACTACAAACATTATTTTCACACTATCCCTCTGTTTGTTCCCGATGGCCGTTTCGTCTATGCTGAAAACGCCTCATTGTCGGGCGAAACGGAGTTGAGCATCAACGACCAACGGCAATGGAATCTCACGGTGAAAAATATTGGCAATCAAGAGGCGCAATGCGTGTATGCTAAATTGACCACGGATTCCTATCATGTCATTTTGCTGAGCGATTCGTTTTACATAGGCGATGTCTCTGTTGATCAAGCGATACAGTTAAATGATGTTTTCGTAATTAAAATGTCTGATTATGTGAAAGATCAGACTCCCATTCCTTTCAAAATCACACTTTTTGACAACGACGGAGAAATTAGCAATAAAACCGTGCGATTTAAAATCTCCGCACCGAAGATAGTTCGTGTGGATTACCAAATCGAAGAATATGAAAGCAATGGAAACGGTGTCATCGAACCTGGTGAAAAAGTGAAAATAACGGTCACCGATAAAAATATCGGGCATTTGGGCACCACACTCGAGAAGATGATGATTTCACAATACACGAAAGTCCGTATGGAAAATTCGCTGGTGTATGCCGATTTTGTGGAACCCGGCAACAATACCGAGGACGTGTTCTATCTCCAACTGAGTCCGGATATTGAAAACCCCGCTAGGATACCTCTATATTATAGAGTAAACCATGGAGCATACATGATTTATGACACCCTTTATCTTGCCGTGGGAGAAGTTTCCGAAGACTTTGAAAGCAACAGTTTCGACAGCTTTGGTTGGGAAAACTCCACCTATCCGTGGATGACCACTTCCGAGAATCCTTATGTGGGAACCTACTGTGCGAAATCGGCCAATAACTTGGGCAACAACAGCTCCTCCGAATTGAAAATAATACTGAATGTATCGTATGACGATGAAATATCTTACTATCGGAAAGTGTCCTCCGAATCGGATTACGATCACTTCCAATTCTCCATTGACGGAACAGTCATGGAAAAGAAATCGGGTACCGTTGATTGGGGCTACTCCTCTTTTCCGGTAACCGCCGGTACGCATGCTTTCTTGTTCAAATACAGCAAAGACTATAGTCAAAGTGGCGGTTCCGATTGCGCTTGGATCGACAATATTTACTTGCCGGGGCAAGCACTAACCATCATCAATGACACAGTGGTGAATTTTCCGAACAATATTGTTGACCGGACTACAAGTTCATCCATAAATATTTATCCCAATCCCGCCACACATGCAATCACGATCAGTAGTGCCAATCCGATTGACCGGATCGACATTGTGGATGTGCACGGAAGATGGGTGAAAAGTGTTTCAGGAAACGGTATGCGGAACCATCTCGTGTCGGTGAACGAATTGGCAAGGGGGATTTATTTAATTCGAATCACATCCGATAATCACAGCGTTATCGTCAAAAAAATAGTTAAACAATAACATTTATGCGAAACACGTCGGAACAATTTGATGCGATAGCAGTGCAGTGTGCGGATATTTTTTCGAAAAAAGCCCGGGATTACGGAACGGCATGGCGCATTTTGCGCCCCTCTTCCCTCACGGATCAGATTTTTATCAAAGCGCACCGCATCCGGAGTATTGAACTCAAGGGTGAAGCGAAAATTAATGAAGGAATTGTGCCGGAATTTATCGGTATTGTCAACTACTCCATCATGGCCTTGATCCAGTTGGAAAAAGGGTTTGAAGATTCCGAACAACTCACACTTCCCTTAGAAGAAATAGAAAAATTGTTCCACCAGTACATGGCAAATGCCAAATCGTTGATGATGGACAAAAATCATGATTACGGTGAGGCATGGCGACAAATGCGGATCAGTTCGTTAAATGATATTATTTTGATGAAACTGCTGCGTATCAAACAGATAGAAGATAATAACGGTCAAACCACAGTCTCCGAAGGCCTCGACGCCAACTATTATGATATTATTAACTATGCGATATTTGCCTTGATTAGGTTTGGAGTTGGGAGTTAGAAGGCAATCTCAAATTTCCCACTCCGAACTTCTAACCCTAAACTTAAAATAAACAACAAACAAAATACGAATCATTATGAAGCAAAAAGAACCCATTTGGATCATGATTTTGAGAGTAGCCTTGGCGGCTGTTTTCTTATATTCCGGTTTTATAAAAGGCATCGACCCGATCGGCTTCGGTATAAAAATAGACGAATATTTTATCTCGTTCGGTTTGGGAATCCTGCATCCGATTGCGCTGTTTTGCGCCGTCATTGCGATTACGATGGAGTTTGTGTTGGGATTTATGCTGCTTTTCCGTATCAAAGTCAAGTTGACCTCGTTGGGCTATCTCCTCTTTATGTCATTTTTCTTCTTGCTTACGCTGTGGCTCGCCGTGGCGGAACATTTGGAAGTAAATTACGGATATAATTTCGGCGTGGTCAAGGATTGCGGCTGTTTCGGGGCGGCCATAGAGCTGAGCAACTTGGAGACATTTCTGAAAAATGTGGTGATTATGATCCCCACCATCATCATTTTTGTGAAACGGAAGCAGATTCCTGATATCCGTTTAACCGAATTGGGTCAGTGGTGCTTTGCTTGTGTGGGCGGTATGGCCATCATCATTCTTCAATTATATTGTTACCTCCATTTGCCCATCATTGATTACAGCGATTGGAAAAAAGGAGCCGATCTGGTGGAGTTGTATATTGAACAACCCGAGAAGAAAGAGATGGTTTTCGTCTACCGAAACAACAAAGACAGCAGCATGCTCAGCTTGACTGCCGATGAGATGGGGGCCATCACGGATACAAAACCTAAATTTTATGATGAGTACGAATACGTGGATCGCATTGACAAGGTTGTCGCACCGGCTGACACGGCTGAAATTGATGGGTTCAACATGCTGGATGCCAACGGAAAAGACCATGCGCCCGGATTGATTGACCGTAATAGTCTCACTCCGCTTTATTTATTAGTGATGCATAATCTGGACGAAGTCAACGGCAAGGCGTTCGACAATGAGAATTTGCAGAATCTGATTAAAAAATCGACTGAAAATGACATGAATTTTGTGGGAATCACTAATTCTTCCCAAGAGAAAATCGACCAGTTTATCGCTCGCTACAACATCACTTATCCCATTTACACCAATCCAATAGATCCGATCAAAGGTCCGTTCATGGTGCGTGACGCCATTCGCTCCAATCCCGGACTGCTCCTGATTGAGCGGGGATTCGTTAAAGAAAAATGGAATTGGAGGGATGTGCCGATGGTTCAATAATTCAATGATTGAATCATTGACCATGGAATGAAAAACCACGAGGATATCCGAGCGGAATTTATTGAAAAACTTTCTCCCGTTTACGGCCGGTGCGAAGCGGAGGCTCTTTTCTTTTATTATATTGAATATCGGTTTGGCATAAAACGTCATGACTTTTTCGTGTTAAAACAGGCTGTTTTTCCCGAAACGGATCATGCGCAGATGATGGAAGATTTGGCGAAATTGGCGACCTCTTATCCGATACAATACCTTCTTGGGAAATGTGAGTTTATGGGAATGATGTTTCACGTGAACGGGCACGTGCTGATTCCCCGTCCGGAAACGGAGGAATTAGTACGTCTGATTTTAGACGAATATGGTGATCAAGTAGGGATAACGGTCTTGGATATAGGTACCGGTAGTGGGATTATCGCCGTCTCTTTGTCGAAAATGTTGAAATCGCCCATGGTCTCGGCGGTGGATATTTCTTCCGAAGCCTTGACCGTTGCCGGAAAAAATGCCCAGATCAACCACGCTACCGTTCATTTCAATAAGTTGGATATTTTAACCGCTATGCCGACCGACTTTGACCATAAATTCGATATCATTGTCAGCAATCCACCCTATATCCCTCTTTGCGAAAAAGTCAATCTTCACGACAATGTGGCACTCTATGAACCCGCCACCGCTCTCTTCGTTCCTGATGACGATCCATTGCTTTTTTACAGGAAAATCGCCGAATTGGGAAAGAAAATCCTGAAACCAAGCGGACAAATGTATTTTGAAACACACGAGGACTATCATGCGGAACTGGAGGTGCTATTTAAGGAGAATGGATATGCCAGCGTACGGAAGGTCTGCGATATCAATGCTCGTCCACGGTTTGTAATAATTCAATAATTCAATAATTTCTCGTGTTAGTTTTTTTTTATTTTTGCATACGCCAACAAAAAAAGGCGAAATATGCCATATGTCTTTGATAATTAATACAATATAAATAAATAAATGATGAAAAAAATTACGAATAATTCAATTTTCAACAAAATCTCCCTTGTTCTGAATGCCGCGATATTGATCGTGTTCATTATTTCCATGGTGTTATTGCGAAATTTCGACAAAGTGAATGTTGAATATGTTCAATATGAGAAGGAGCATGACAAAGCCAACGAAGAGCTTCGAACGGCGCAGCAACCTACCCGCGGGGATTCAATCCGGTTGGCAACCTATCAATATCGTTTGGATACGTTGAGTGTGAAAGAGATGCCAAAAGACAAGAAAGCGGCGGATGCGCTGAAGGAAACTATCGAAAATGCCACTCATCGCGTGAATGAGCAAGCCAAGGTTAAACGCACCAATGACTCCGTCGTGGCTGTCAAATTCGCCGTTTATGCTCCTATTAAAGATAAATTCGACAATTTGGAACAAGACCGGAGCGGGAAAAAAGGAACTTTCAAGTTAGTCTTTGCCGTTTTCATTATTTTATTAGTCATTAAAATATGCGTTTTCGCTTTTTGGAATTATCGGAGTGCCTTGAATCTCAGAGGACTCGCTGATTGGTTGAAAGAGAGTTCTTCTCCGTTCTGGGCATTTGTCGGTTGGCTCATCCCTGCCTACAACTTCATCAAGCCCGTCTCGTTCTTATCGGAAGTTATCGATGACACGGAGTGTGTTTTGGAAGATAAAAAAATCAAAGAACGCAACGATAAAAAATCGAGCAACCAAGAGATGCTGCGTGGCATTTGGTGGGGCATGTTCCTCATAGCCACATTGTTGATTTTCACTTCCCTCAACGGTACTTTCTTCAAAACCGGAGCCTTGTTTGTGAAACTGAACCATCTGAACATGGCAATCACCGCCGTGCTCGTGTGGGCCATCTACCTGATTTTAGATTCTATAGTCTGCATCAACTTCAACACGCTAACGAAACAAGTTTACGATAATCAGTCAAAGTTATAGGGAATGAAAAAATAAGAAAGATAAGAGAGGCTGCTTTGTGAGGCAGCCTCTCTTATCGTGAAATGTGAAGTAAGAGATATTTTTGAACGATGAATAAATTTCGTACTTTTGCCGCTAGCTTTTTAAATATAATTTATTTCAATTTCGGTTGTTAAATGGAGCACCGTGCAAAAGGAAAACCAGAAAAAATAGAAGATATCATACCCATAGTTTTTGCCGCCGATGACAATTACTATCCTTACATGGCCGTCAGTATCCAATCCATATTGGAAAATGCGAACCCCGACCAGTCATTTAAAATTTATGTGTTGTGTCAAAAATTATCCGAGGAATATAAGGAGCTGTTGCAGAAACAGATAGCTTCATATCAAAATTTTTCGGTGGAGCATGTTGATGTTTCAAAATATTTTGAAGGGTATACCGTCAGAAATCTAAGATATACCGTAAATTCTCTTTTCCGTTTAATCATTCCCTATATTTTTACAGAACATAAATATGTGATATGGATTGATGTTGACACTATTTCTTTAGCCAATGTTGCAGATCTAGTGGCTAACATTGATAATGATTGTATGTTAAAATGCGTCAGGGATATCGGAGTTCTCGCCGTCATTCGGAACCATGCTAAAAAGATGGGATTAAAAAATTATCAAAATTATTTTAGTGCCGGTATTCTCGTTTTTAATGTTAATGTTTTCAAGAATAGTGTGCTCTTTGAAGATATCATGCAACTCGAATTGGAAAGGGATTTACCTTTTGCCGATCAAGAGTTATTAAACATTGTTTGTGAAGATAAAGTACAATTCGCTTCGATGGAGTGGAATGTTATGTGTGCAAAATGTAAAGCATATAAAAATCCAAAAATAATTCATTATGTGTGGGACAAACCTTGGAAAAGTTATTTCGTTTCTAAGCGGGGGGGGTATTTTTGGAAATATGCCAAACAAACTCCATTTTATGATATTATTGTTAGCCAATCCAAAAATAAAAGTTTGAAAAACACAATATCTTTAATGAAATACGTCGCCGTTTCATCGCTTGCCAAATTCCGCATAAGAGAATCTTTTTTTGATGATTACCTATGAGAACAACCATTATCGTGCCATGTTATAACGAAGAGAAACGCTTGCCTCTTGATAAATTTAAACAATTTGTCCAGAAATATCCCGATTGCTCTTTGTTGTTTGTAAATGATGGCAGTAAAGACAACACACTTACCATCTTAAATGGCCTTGCGAAAGAGCATCAAGCCATAAATGTGTTGGATTTACTCCAAAATGCCGGCAAGGCGGAAGCTGTCAGGCAAGGAATGTTGCATGCGATCAATACACACCCCGTTCCTGATTTTGTCGCATTTTACGATGCCGACATGGCAACCCCTGCGAGTGATTTATACGCTATGATACAATTAGCAGATAATCAGCAATATCACATGGTCGTCGCCAGCAGGATTTTGCGACTCGGCGGTGCTATTGACAGAACTTTTATCCGAGGCATTATGGGGAGAGTGTTTGCAAATGCGGCATCTTATGTATTATGCAACCTTACCGTTTATGATACGCAATGCGGAGCAAAAGTTTTCCGCGCACCAGTAGCACAAGTAATCTTTGCGAAACCTTTCATTACAAATTGGATCTTTGATGTGGAACTTTTTGCCCGGATGATCATTCAATACGGACTGCAAGAAGTATACATGAAGGTTTATGAATTTCCGCTATCCGCATGGCGGGATGTACAAGGATCAAAAGTCAGTAAAATGGATTTTATTCGACAAATTTATGATATGTATAAGATAAAAAAACACTATAAGTTGTCATGTAAGAAAAAATAACTGTGTTGGAGTTCATCATATAATATCCTTTTTTTGTTTACCACCACCAATATGAGTCAACATGAGCAACAAAAAAATAAATAAAACGAAAGTAGTCCAAAAAACACCTCCACCTGCCCATCCAAAAAAAACATGTTTGGATACTTTTTGGACGCAATTGTCCGGATTAAACTATAAATATACCTGCATTGTTTCGCTTTGTGTGATCGCAGTTCTCACCTTGTACATGGCATCCAAAACCGCAGTAAACGGCGATGCTCCCATCGATTATGAAAATGGAAAATCCAGTTTGAATTTTTATCTCTCAGGGGGAAAAGACACTACTTGTTTAAATGTCACTATTGACGGTGCCGTTTATGCGTCCAATAAATACTATGGCATGGGGTTTGAGAGCACTTGTGCCGCTATTGAAAAAATCGTGAAACCGGATGACGCCTATCAGTTGAGGATGTATTACCTAGCCCTTTGGGGCGTGATTTTGTTTCTTTTCATAGGGTTGATAGGCAAGGAGTTGGCCAATTGGCAAGGTGCTTTGTTAACGTTATGGCTTTCATTCTTGTCTCCTTTTTTCTTGGGAAATGTTTTTTGGAATACGAAAGATATTCCCCACGCCTTGGGTTATGCCATCGCAATATACTATATGGTACGTTTCTACAAACATTTGCCTGAAATCACCCTATCCAATGCCGTGGGTGTCACCATCGGCATCGTGATCGGATTGAGTATTCGAATTGGAGGGTTGCTTGGTATTTGTTATTGGGGGCTGTTTTTATTACTTTCGTTTTTGAAGCCCCGGATGAGGCAATTATTTGTCAAAAAAGAGTGGATTTCTATCATAAAAATATGTTGTGTGGGAATAGGAGTTGCGGTGCTCGGTCTATTGCTGGGTTTGTTGGCCTATCCGAATTTCTTGGTTCACGGTTTTTCACATGTCATGGAATCTTTTCAAGTAATGAGTCAATTCTCGTTAAATACTCCTTTCGTATTTGAAGGAAAACAAATATTTTCCAAGGAGTTGCCTTGGTATTATTTGCCTAAAATATTTTTCATAACAACGCCTATACTCCACATCGTCCTGATGATGATCGCTATTCCGGTATTGATCATCCGGAGAAAAAAAATAGGGGTATTTAATATTTTATTGCTTCTTTTCACTGTTATATTCCCCTTTGTTTACATTATCGCCACTGACGCTGTGGTTTACAATGGTTGGCGACATGCTTTATTTGCCTACGTGGCGCTCCCGCCTCTTCTCGCCATTATAGTCGTGAATCTGATAGGGATGGCGGAAAAAGTTCCTGTGAAGATGATTTTGACCATGGTCTTGATTATCCCCATGATCTATTTGCTGGTTTGGAATATCAAAAATGCACCCTATCAATTGACTTATTACAATCAATTTGTGGGAGGAGTGAAGGGAGCATATACGAGGTATGATTTCGACCTGGCACATTTTGCGGCTCCGGCTGCTGCGAAAAAATTGTTTAAAGAATTGTCTCCGCAAGATTATTCAGAGGAAAAACCTTTAAAAATAGCCATAACCAATGGGTTGGTTAGTAAATTTATGCACATACCCAAAGAATGGGAAGGAAAAGTTACCGTGGAAGATATTTCATACAAAGGATACGCATCCAAAGAGTGTGATTATGCTATTTTATCACTTCAATTTTCCAAGCCGGTAATGCGTTCCACGTTTTTCCCGCCCGAAGGCACGATCATGACGGAAAAGGTGGATGGCATGCCCATCGCTTGTGTGGTTGACCGCAGGGAAGGAAAGGATTACAAGGGGATAAAATCAGTGATGGAAAACAACATGGAAGAAGGATTGAAATTATTGAAGGAGGCGTATGAGTATGATCCTAACAACTTCTCTATGTATTATTATTTGGGATATGCCTGGTACAGATCCGGCAACAATGCTGAGGCTGTCAAGATATTAAATTCCTATAACAGATATTACCCGCAAGACAAGGATGCGCATCGATTATTGGGCTACGTATATTATGCCGATAAGAAGCACAATGACGCATTAAAAGCATTCAACGTGGCATTCGCTCAAACCCCATCGGATATGGAAGTGGCCTACATGATCGGGTTGTGCTACTATCAAAGTCAAAATTTTGCCGAGGCTGAAAGATTCTTGACCCAAGTAGTTAATCAAAACCCTGCTTTCGCACAAGGAAAAGAGTTGCTCAATGCAGTGAGGGCGACAAAAAAATAATACATAAAAAAATAGAATCATGAAAAAACTTTTTTCAACAAATAAAAATAATATCTGGTTTTGGCTTTTCATAGTTGGCATTGTTGTGCTGTTTTTCGCATTACCTTTGTTGAGTTTGGATGCCGGAAACACGGGAGATGAAGACGCATTCCAAATCCCGCAAGGTCGAAACGTCATAGAGTGGTTCAAAACAAATGGGGAAGACAGTACTGCATTGACATTTAAAGATTTGAAATACTACGGATCTTCCTTTGATGTCATCACGGAAGCGTTCAACCGCATTTTTAACATTGATGATATCAATACTTCCCGGCATATTTTCAACTCATTGTTGGGTTGGATCGCCATCCTTTTTTCGGCTTTGATTGCCATTAAGATCGGAGGTTGGCGAGCTGGCGTACTCACCATGTTATTCTTGTTCCTCTCACCGAGGTTTTTAGGACACTCCTTCAATAACCCTAAAGATATCCCTTTCGCTACCGCCGTGGTGGTTGCTCTCTATTTCATGGTCGTCTTTTTTGAAACTTTTCCCAAAGTGAAGTGGTACACGATGCTATTGCTGATTCTTTCCATTGCCTTCTCAATAAGTATTCGTATCGGAGGGCTTATTCTATTTGGATTTTTCGGCCTATTCGCATTCGTTTATCTCATTAAAAGGACTCTTGAGTATAAAGCCAAAATGCAACTAAATCTAAAGAAAAACACAAAATTGAAGTTTTTGGATTATTTTTCCACCAAGGAATTTGTTAAATTGGTGATTTATAGCATAGTCATCTTCGTTTCGTCTTATTTCTTAGGTCTATTATTATGGCCATACGCCCTATTGTCCCCCATAAAGAATCCGATGGAAGCCTTCACCTTAATGTCTCACTTCAACGTTTCCATCCGTCAACTTTTTGAAGGCACGCTACAATGGTCTGATGCGCTACCGTGGTATTACACGCCGAAATATATTTTGATGACCGTGCCCGTGGCTGTGATTATCGGTCTTTTGATCTATCCGTTTATCGGGGGGGGCAAGAAGGAGAACCGTTTTAACACGTTTATCGTTTATTTTGCTTGCATTTTCCCCATTTTCTGGATTGTCTTTACAAATGCTAACGTATATGGTGGATGGCGGCATGCCATGTTCGCTTACCCGCCCATGGTGGTTGGTGCCGGTCTGGGTTTTAACGCCCTCATCAACCTGTTTGCGAACAAGTACCTCAAAATCGTAGGCACCGCACTGCCTTTCCTGCTGCTGATCCTGCCGTTGTCACACATCATCCGCAACCATCCTTACGAATATGTTTACTTCAATAAACTGGCGGGTGGTATGAATAACGCTTACGGGAACTATGAAATGGACTATTACTATCACTCCTCCCGGGAGGCGACCGAATGGGTGATCGCCAATGCCGAGAAAAGCGGATTAGAAACGGGGGACAAAATCAGCGTGGCTTCGTGGCACGCCTCCTCCGTGGGCTACTTCCTGCGCAATGACACCGCCCGTTTTCAAAATACATTCTCCCGCTGGCTCGAACGGGGAAATAACGATTGGGACTATGCTATCTTTGTCATTACCGGTATGATGCCCGAACAGATCAGGGGCGAGCATTTCCCGCCGAAAAACAGTGTCCATGAAATCACGGTGGATGGAAAACCGATCTGTTTTATCTTGAAAAGAGAAGACAAATCAGACCTTATCGGTAATAATTTTAAAAAAGCCAACCAAACTGATAGTGCCATCTACTATCTTGAAAAGTCGTTTGCATATGACGATTACAATGAAACTGTTATCCAAAATCTGATCGAACTCTATTTTATGACCGGCCGTATGGATGATGCGAAAAAGATGCTAGACCATGGATTGCTTTATTTGCCGAAATCGGAAACAATGAACTATTTTCTGGCTCATTACTACATGGTTAACAATCGTTTGGATGATGCCATCAATGTCGGTGAGAAGATTCTTGACATTAACTATAAGTTCTCTGCCGGTTACCATATCTTGGTCAATTGCTATTTGCGCAAAAACGATGCGAAAGCTGCTGAAAAGACTCTGTTGCGCATGATTGATGTCGATATGTTGGATGAGCAAGGGATGAAACAGCTGATGGAAATTTACAAGGCGCAAGGGATGACCGAAGGCATGGCCGCCAAACGCGTTTATACCGCCATGGCCAAAAGTTTTGAGAAGAGAGGCAAAAAGGAAGAAGCGGAGATATATCGTGGTTATGCGAAGGGCATCAAATGATTAATCAGGACAAAATCATTAAAAATGCCAACTCTTAGCCATGAAGATGATGCGGCTAAATCGGTTATGATCGTGTGGATGTGAAGAGCCTCCACTTTTCTTTTATTCCAGCCAAGTTCCCGTGAAATAATGGATGGCCATTGCGTTTTTAATCTTGTGCCGCCATCTTTCGTGTTCAGGGTCTTTTATCACGTCTATCGCTTCCATTTTTGAAAACGGTGCCACCAACGTGTTGCTCAATAGTAGGATGGATTTCCGGTCAGCATAGCCAAAATAGGTGTCGGTTACGATCACCGGCCCCGTGGTGGCAACTATCCATTTGAGAAAATTCATCCTTTCGTCATATACGAGGTTTTGTTTGAAAATAGCTTGGACAAGCTCTTGAAAAAAGGGATGTCCGGAAATGCAGGCCATTAAGGCATTCCCTATGCAGAAATGCCTGGCTGCCGCCATTGCGAAATGCGATGCGGGTTCCATGCCCAAGCAGCAAGTTTGCTGATCCAGCATGTTGTGGAAAGGTTTCAAGCATTGGTAGTCCATGTCCGCATACAAGCCGCCGCGGGAAAGCAATATCAGATACCGCGCCACATCCCAACGCTGGATGTCAAAGGGCAGATTGTCAAATAGCCGTTTGTATTGAGGGTATTCTTCCTCCGTCAACCGGTTCATGGCATCCTCGTCCCAAAGCATGTATTCCCAATCCGGATGGTGTATTTTCCATGTTTCGGTAAATTCGGCAAATTTTTCAGGAATGGGCCCGTGTTTGCCCGACCATATCTGGTGTATTATTTTAGGAATATATTTCATTAAATAACCAATTTGTCACTTTCATCACTCACCCAGCCTATGTCAAAAAGCCATGGCGGTATGGTTTCCGCAAGGATTGCGCCGGTGTCGGGTATTTCTTTCGACACTGTGTTTTTGATAATAGTGTGTACAAGGTCGGAAGGACCGTCTGTCTTGCATCCCGTGGCCATTATCTTTTGGGCGGCTGCGCGGGCTGTTTTTTCCATTATCTGACTTTTCCCCTTGGTGGCAATGAAATGGTTCCCGACTATGTTGCGGTTGTACATTTTTAGCAAAGCCGTTTCCCGGATTCCTTGGTGGCAACTGTAATACCCCAATGCCCTTGCGTCCTTGCGGGTGCGGAAACCCGGTCCCAGCAACGGGATCTCTTTACTGGTATTCCTGTGCTTCAACGAGGAGGCGAGGCAAACGTTGCCCGGACTGATATCCACGTCAATATAAACGCCCCCTTGTTGAAACAAGCAACTATACCTTGCCAAATCCGACAGGTAGGGTAATACGGAAAGTTTACTTGTTTTCGCCATTCGCCCCAGCATGTCATAAGCGGATTGCACCTCGGAATCCATCTCCAAAGCGTTTGAATCCATATCCATGATTTGGATGTTGCCCCGCGATAGGATGTCAAACTGCATGGGAAGTAGCGTGTCTCCGAACTTTCCGTTTATTGAAGTGTCTGTCCAAAGCAAATGTTTCCAATTATATTTTTCTGTTTGCTCCATCCATAGGTACAAATTCCCCATGGCGGCGTGAGACAAACTTTTTCCAATCCAGCAATGATGTACAATCCGGGGGATAAGTTCTCCCTTGTATTGCTCATGATGGATGATTTCTTTCAGAATGGCGTCCGCCAATTCATCCAAACTGTTGAACCGGAGACTGAAGGCCTCGAATTTCATCAAAACAAGCCTCACGGAGGGAGCTATTTTGGAAAGGATGCCGTGTTTGACGGATTGCATTACGGCATTGCCATCAAGCAAACGCTCCAATTCACCCAGCGTGTTCTGTTCGCTGCTGAACACCTGAGGTACGGGGTGCGTTTGTATTACTATTTTTTTATCCACGCATTTAAGATTGTGGAATTATCAGGATGTTCTCTTCCGTGCTGAACATGCCCGAAGAGTTTTCCGCCAACACTTTGAAATGGTTGTATTTCGTCTTACCTTCGGTATCCAGGATGTCCAAAGGTTCCAACGTCAACGCCAATGTACCGGCAGGGAGCTCTGTTATTTGTGCCCAGTTTCCTTGCGGATTCATCCGATAAACATGATATTTCCCGTTGTTTATTGTTTGATTCCACTCCAATACCACGTTGTGCAATTGTCCGCCTACGAGGGTGCCCGTCTGGCCTTCCAGAACCGGCGATTCGGGAGCAGATGATTCGACAATGACCGTGCCCAGGATTTTGGATGGTTTGGATGGAGCGTATCCTGTGACAAGGGAACTTGCTTCCATGTATTCCACCTCCCTTGCTACGGTGACCCTGTAGTACAAGGCTATTCCATATGGTGGTGCTTCCACCCAATTTTCGGTATTGATAAAATCGTCTTCAAACGTCCAGAATTCTTGGTCTATCATCTCGTCCGTGATTTCGATCTCCTTTATCATCTCCATGCTGCGCACCGATTGCGCGTCGAGTTTGTTGCAGGTGCGATACAAGAATATCCTGCGGATTTTTTGAGAGGGGTGGTAAGCGTTGATCTCAAATTTTATAGCGGGTGCGATATTCAAGGTTTTGTTTTCCAGGACAGGCATGACGCTCCTGATTTCCGGTGCTTCCGGTGGGTTGGTATTCACTAATTTGACCGGACCTAAAAAATGACTGAATTTTCCCATCTTCATTTGGCTGTCTATTTCCCTCACCCGGTAAAAATAGACATCATTCGAAGTGCCGTCCAGCGTGAAGTCGCAAAACATCACTTCAGGTTCAGGAGAATTAGGAGCCGAAACAACCTTTGCCATGGGAGCCATTTCAAAATCCGGGCTATTCGTGGGTAATAGATACCCGTTTCGGTCTTTGATATTTTGTTTCTTGGGTTGCGGATAGTAGTTTCCGGATTTGACGTGTTGGTAAACCACAGGGAATTCGGTGAGCGGGACGAAAGACGCATCAACGACCTGTTCTATAAAATCAAGGATAGTTATTCCTAATACATTAGTCTTAAATGAGCTATATCCTGTGATATGAAGATGTCCGGTTTCATTCTTCTCATTATAATCATCAATAAAGGCATTGATAATATTCAAAAACAACTTGCCGTTTGGCAAAGGGAATTGATAACCATTCTCCACGGCAGGGTAAGTATCCTCTTCTCTGAGATTTGGAATGTCGAAAAAGGTATCCCAACTAAGCACATATCCGGCGTCATTATTAATGCCTGCAAGCCCTTGGCGTATTGTTTCAACGGTTTCTTCATTATACAATATTTTCAACAATGCGCCATCGTTGGAACGACCGAACAACATGGCGTTGGGTACGTGTGTGAATTTGGTGATGAACGTGTAACCGGATTTGCCGAAAAAATCAGGCCGGGTGGCATAGCTGCTGCTCCCCGTGGGGCGCTGTGGTTGTTGCGGCGCTTCCAAATATTGGGCAAACATCAATGCCGGAACGCCGAATCTTGAATAGTGGGTTTTGTTGTTTTTGACACCGTAGCTTCGCAAGGTGGCTATGGAATACTTGACCCCGTCGCCGGGGTTGGGCAATATATTGAACTCGCTTAGGCTTCGTCCATTTTGATAGAGATATGCTTTGTATCCAGGTTGGTAATTGACTAACTGTGTCCCGGTCTGTATTGGATTTGTGCTGTTAAAATCGGGATCGCTGATATACAGGATTAAATTCCCCCCCGAAATGGCCATGTTTACCACTTCAAAAGCACTTCTTTCACCATATCCGTTAGGGCTCGTTTGGCCGTTATAATTTTTCTGGCTGTAGGCTTTCCTTCTTTTCAACCTCACTAATCCTTTGTAATATTCCACCGAGGTGCCAAAATATTGATATTGTGAATGTATAGGAAGAGCAAAGCCATTAAAAGTCAATTTGTACAACCCTTTGTATCCATTGGGATGGGTGTCGTCGGGTTCTTCCTGCACTTGCTCGATGACGGCGCTCTTCCAAAATCCACGGGATTTGTCAATGTATCGTTCCGTGAAGATATTTCCGAGCATGTTGCCATCGTCATCCGTTATATCCGAGGTGGTTTTATAAAAGACCTCCCGTTCCACACTGGTCAAATCAATAGATATGTTCATGACAGGTTGCTTGTTCGCATCCCAATTCCCGGCTTCCTGCATGTTTTCAACCATCATGAACAAGCCATCCTCTGTTAACACGGGGATTTCCCATCCCTCCTCGGGTATTGCGGCGGTAGCAGAGCCCTCTCCTGTGGTGAAATGGGTGGCCGTCTCGTTTTTCAAAACGGCAATACGGTTGTAGGACAACATACTGTGCACGAGAAACCGTTGCTCTCCAATGACTAACATTCCCCCAACATATTTTCCGGCA
>JAITVP010000031.1 GCA_031285725.1 Bacteroidales bacterium | reverse complement strand
TTTTTTATTCCATCGTTTTCCAAACAAATGCCGGAAAACGGACAATGAATGGCTGATCCGACTTTAATTTATTGCTTTTTTTTCTGTATCTGAGAGAATTAGCCCGTGAATATTTTTTTAATGCGTTCGCCTTTTTCCTTATCTTTGCAAATCATAATTCTTAAAAACATGTTAATTAAAAATATTCGCATAGTAGATGATAGTCAGGATTTTACCGGAGATATTCGAGTAGAAGACGGACTTATTTCGGAGATTGGGACGAATTTGGATGGTGATTCGATTTGCTTGGATTATAGCAGACAAGAAGTGTTTTTATTGCCGGCATTCACTGACCTGCATATCCATTTCCGTGATCCGGGTTTCACCTACAAAGAGGATGTGAAGACCGGCAGCGAGGCCGCCCGCAAAGGGGGGTACACGGCCGTGAACCTAATGCCCAACACCAATCCTGTGGCCGACAATATGGAGATTGTGAAGGATGTGGAACGCCGGGTAGCGGAAGTCGGACTGATCTTCGCCAACCAAACATTGAGCATGACGAAAGGGCTTCAAGGTCAGAATTTTGATCATTTGAACGAGTTGAAAAAAAATGAGATTCTTTTCATAACAGATGATGGAAAAGGGGTGAATGACGATGCGACTATGGAAGAGATTTTCAAAATCTGCAAAGAAAAAAATATCACGATCATGGCGCACGAGGAGGACAGCCGTTATAGTGCCACCGATATGCGTAAAGCCGAGAACTTGATGACTTTCAGAGATATAGTGTTAAGTGAAAAATACAATTCCCCTATCCATTTTTGCCATGTGAGCACAATCGAGGCGATTGAGGCGATTGAAAAGGCGAAGGTGCAGGGCGTTCCCGTGAGTTGCGAAGTGACGCCGCATCATCTTACGGCGACCAGTGATGAAACGAACCACTACCGAGTCAACCCGCCATTTCGTAAACAAGCCGATGTGGATGCGCTAATCCGTGCCATCCAAAACGGTGTGGTGGATGCAATCGCCACCGACCATGCGCCCCACTCGGCGGAAGACAAGCTCAACGGTGCTCCGGGAATGACCGGTCTTGAAATCGCTTTTCCGCTCTGTTACACGGCGTTAGTGAAATCCGGACACATTAACCTGCAAACGTTGGTGAAACTCATGTCCACCCAACCGTCCAACATGATGAAGTTGAACAAAGGAAAAATCCAACCGGGATATGCGGCCGATTTTGTCATCGTGGAGTTGGACACGCCGTTCACGATCAATAGCAACACCTTCATTTCCAAAGGGAAAAACACACCGTTCAGCGGAAAAGAAGTTTGTGGGCGGGTGTTGCAAACGTTCAGGGCGGGCGACGTTTATCCTCAAAACTAACTGTGCGCATGGCTATAGAGAGAGAGACTTTCAAAGAAAAACCCATCTACACGTTGACCGAAATTTCGAAGAGTCTGCATTCGGTGATCGCAAAAAATTACCCTCGTCCGTACTACATCAAGGCAGAAATCGTGAAACTGAATTACTATCCGCATTCGGGACATTGTTATCCGGAATTAGCTGAAAAAGAGGGAAATATAATCAAAACACAAATGCGGGCGATCATTTGGTCATCAGCGTTCCGCGAAATTAACGACCGGTTTGTAAAGCTCACCGGCGAGCCGATGAAGGAGGGGATCAACATTCTCTGTTTGGCCACGATTGAGTATGATGTGAAATATGGCCTGTCGCTGCATATCCAGAATGTGGAACCTACTTATACGCTGGGCGATATGGTGAAAAACAAGCTGTTAGTGATCGAACGGCTGAAAAAAGAGGGAATATTCAAGGCCAACAAGGAGCGGAAACTGGTCCTAATCCCCAAGCGGATCGCCGTGATCTCCGTGGAGACCAGCAAGGGGTATGCCGATTTCATGGTCACGTTGGCCAACAATCCCTACCACTATAAATTCGAATGCACGCTTTTCCCGTCTATCTTGCAGGGAGACAAAGCCATACGGATAATTACCGAAAAACTGACCGAGATCGAAGGATTGGTTGATTTTTTTGACAGCGTAGTGATTATCCGGGGGGGCGGCGGCGATGTCGGACTGAGTTGCTATGACGACTACCAGCTAGCCGCCCGGGTGGCGACTTTTCCGCTACCGGTCATTTCGGGTATCGGGCATTCCACGAACGAAACGATCACGGACATGGTCTCCTTCCAGAGCAAAATTACCCCCACTGACGTGGCTAACTTCTTCATCGACCAATATCGGAAAGTGGATCAAGTGTTGGAAGATAGTAAACATGCTATTTCCAAGCAAGTTGCCCGGAGGGTTGCCACGGAGAAAAGCACCTTGCAGCATTATGACGAAAATTTGAGCAACATCGCCATACGGGTCATCTATCGCCATGCCCAAGCGTTGCAGTCGATTGAGGAAAAGATAGCGCTTCTCTCTCCGGAATCAATTTTGAAACGGGGATTCAGTATCACCTATTTTCAAGATAAAACATTGAAAAACAGTGATAAGGTAAAAAAAGAAGATCTTATCATCACCCGATTATACCACGGCGAAATCAGAAGCCGCGTGGAGGAAACGAAAAATGAGAATAACCAATAAAAACAACATATTATGAGTGCAAAAGACGAAAACCTGACGTATACGGAGGCGTTTGAGGAGTTGCAAAAAATCGTGAAAAAGATGGAAAACGCCGACATTTCCGTTGATGATTTATCCGAAAAGATCAAAAGAGCCTCCTTTTTGATTAAACTTTGCAAAAACAAGTTGACGAAGACGGAGGCGGAAATCAAGGGGATGGTATGAAAAGACGCATCATGAAAAAACTATATTTTATTATTTCTTTATTATTTCCATGGATCCTTTGTGCGCAAACCGGCGAACTTTCCGTGGAAACTTTCCAATTGGATAACGGGATGAGGGTGGTAGTGTGCGAGGATCATTCCACTCCTGAAATCTACGGTGGTGTGATGGTGCGTGTGGGGAGCAAGGACGATCCGGTTGATGCAACCGGCATGGCTCACTACTTCGAGCATATCATGTTCAAAGGTACCGACCGGATTGGAACAATAGATTGGACGGCCGAAAAACCGTATTTGGATTCGATTTCCAAGATGTATGACAAACTGCACGAAACGTCCGATGGCGAAAAGAGGAAGGCTATTCAGCAAAATATCAATCGGTTGAGCATTGCCTCCGCACAATACGCCATTCCCAACGAGATGGATCAGCTATTGAGCAAGATGGGTGGAAAACGGATCAACGCCTATACGAGTTATGATGTGACAACATATTATAATAGCTTTCCATCTAATCAATTAGAAAAATGGATGGAGGTTTATTACGAGAGATTCCGTTATCCCGTGTTCCGACTTTTCCAAAGCGAGTTGGAGACGGTGTATGAGGAGAAAAACATGTACGCCGATAATCCTTTTGAACGGGCGTTTGAGAATTTGATGGAGGAGCTGTTTGGTGAGCATCCCTACTGTCATCCCATTCTTGGTTATACGGAACATCTTAAAAATCCCCAGATTTCCAAAATGCAGCAGTTTTTTGAAACCTATTATGTTCCCAACAATATGACGCTCATTTTGGTCGGAGATTTACGGATGGAAGATGTTAAACAACTGGTAAATAATACGTTCTGTAAATTATCCGCAAAACCGTTACCAGACACGCCCGTGATTCCCATTCACCCTTTCGAGGGACGGAAAGAGGTGAGCAAACGGCTCACGCCGGTGAAGGCGGGTGCGTTGGGCTATTTCACCTGCACCGCTGATCACGAGGACTATTACAAAGTGCAACTTCTCTCCTCCCTGTTCAACAACGATGCGAAGAGTGGCCTTATTGATCAGTTGAACAACAACAGCGATCTCTATATGGCCATGGTGTTGAGCTACACAATGAAAGAGGCTGGTATTCTGGGGTTTGTCTATGTGCCGAAGATCATCGGCCAATCGTTGGACAAGGCGGAACAGTTGATTACGGATTGTATTGATTCCGTGAAAAAGGGACGCTTCAGCGATCAGCTTTTCGAGGCGGTGAAGATGGAGTTGGTGGCGAAGATGGTGCGGGAACTCGAATCGCAATCCCAAAAATTTAACTTACTGCTCTCGCTCGAAACAGGACAGGTGAACGAACAAACGTACAACAAAGCTTTGCAAGAGTTAAGCAAAATGACCAAGCAGGAAATTGTGGCGATTGCAAACAAATATTTAGGAAATAATTACTTGGCATATAAAACAAGAATGGGGTTCCCAAAAAAGGACAAAATCGAGAAACCCGATTGGCAACCAATCACAGCGGTTAACAGCAAGCGGGAATCGGAGTTCGCTCAACAGATCGAAAATAGGGAAGTGCAATTGATCACACCGCAATACATTGATTTCACAAGAGATATAACCATCACTCCCTGCACGAAAAACTATCAACTCTACGCTGTCCCCAATCCATGTAATGACATTTTCACGCTGGAATTGAACTTTTATTACGGAAAAAATCATAATCCGAACATCGGGAAAGCAGTGGAATATTTCAACAAAGTGGGCACGACTACGAAATCTTACCAGCTATTTCTACTAGAACTGCAGCAGTTAGGTGGAAGCATGGAGGTGTGGGCGGGAGCCAATGTCTTCATCATCACGATTGAGGGGTTGGATAAAAATTTGGAACAGATCGTGATGCTTTGTGCCGAAAAGTTCAAAAATCTGCAAATCGATGAGAAGGCGATCCAAAACATGATTCATGACGAGAAGATGAATTATCAGATGATCAGGCGTTCACCGTCTACTTGGGCCTATCCGCTTTTTGAGTATATGATTTACGGTGAAAAATCGGCCTATTTAACGACCCCGGGTATCAAGGATATGAAGCGGTTCACCGCACAGGAGCTGATCGAGCAAATTAAGGAAGCGTTGAACACGAATGGTTATTTCACTTATGTTGGTAATCAACAGGCTAATTGGGTAAGTCACCGGGTGCACACCTATTTCCCGCTCTCCGGCGAGCCGAAGCACAACGGCTTGATCGGTCGGGAACGATTGGTATTCACGGAACCGCAACTCTACTATATCCACAGCGGCAAAATCCGTCAGAGCCATATCTATTTCTACCGCAACGGCATCAAATACGAAAATGACAGGGATCGCATGAATGCGGCTTGTTTTAACAAATATTTCGGTCAGGATATGTTCTCGATTGTTTTTCAAGAGATTCGCGAATTTCGGTCGTTAGGCTATTCCGCCTCTGCGCTTTACCTGTATTACCAGCAAAACGTGGCCAATGGTTTTCTCTACGGAACCATGGGCACGCAATCCGACAAAACCGTAGAGGGCATTGCTGCCATGCGCGAACTGATGCTTAACCTGCCCCAAAAACCTGAGAAGTTTGAAGCCGCCAAGGAGGCGCTGATCCAAGCACAACGCTCCGCCTACGTATCCTTCCGCAACATTCCCGAACAAGTATACACATGGATGGAAGAAGGTCGTACCGAGGATCCTATACTCGGCAATTTAGCTGTCCTGCAAGAACTTACGTTGGAAGACATCACACAATTCTATGGCAAAGCCGTGGATGATAATCCTTTGCTCATCTCCTTCGTAGGCGACACAAGGAAAATTGATAAGAAGGGATTGTTGCCTTTTGGGAATAAACGGAAAGTGAAGTTCTCGGAGATTTACAAGCCGTGAACTGAAAATCCCTTTTCCTTCTCCTTTTTCCCCTTTTCACCTGCCAACGACCATTCTCCGTATCCCCTTATAAATCTCCATGATAAACAACGGAGCCACTGACAATCCCAATACCCACAGCCATTGCACACCGTTGAGGTTGGAGACATGGAAGATAGTTTCCAAATATGGGATTTCCAACACGATGAGCATCAAGATGGTAACGATGCCGATGGCCCCGAGCAAATATTTGTTGCTGAAAAATCCACGGAAAGCGGAGTAATGGTTTGATCTCACGTTGAATACGTGAGTGATTTGGCAAAACGCCAGCACGGCGAAGGTCATCGTGCGGGCAATCTCCACACTCCACTGCATTCCCATCCGAAAAGCAACCAACGAGAGCCCGCCGATCATCAATCCTTGCAGGGCGATATGAAAGGAGAAGTTTTTGTTCATGATTCCCTTCCGAGGATCCACAGGTTTGCGTCGCATGATATCAGGTGCGGGAGGATCCACGCTCAACGCCAGAGCCGGAAGACTGTCCGTCACCAAGTTGATCCAGAGGATATGGATCGGAAGTAATGGCACAGCCCAGTTGGCCAAGATCGCAACAAACAACACGAGGATTTCACCGATATTAGTCGCCAGCATGAACTGTATGGCTTTCAGTATGTTGTCATAAATTCGTCGTCCTTCTTCCACGGCAGTGACGATGGTGGAAAAGTTGTCATCGGCGAGTACAATGTCGGCGGCTTCTTTAGAGACGTCAGTACCAGTGATGCCCATTGCTACACCGATGTCGGCCAGTTTCAACGCCGGGGCGTCATTCACCCCGTCGCCGGTCATCGCCACGATCTTGCCGTCTGCTTGAAACGCTCTCACAATCCGCACTTTATGTTCGGGTGAAACACGGGCAAAGACCGCCACGTGTTCCACGGCTTTATTCAATTCTTCATCCGACATTTTCTCAACTTTCACTCCGGCGAGGACAACATCGTCGTTCCCTTTGATTCCCAAGTAGTCGGCGATCGCCTCAGCGGTAACTTGGTGGTCGCCAGTGATCATTACCGGTTTAATGCCGGCTTGTCGACATTTTTCCACGGCAATCTTGACTTCGGGCCGCGGCGGGTCGATCATGCCCAGCATTCCGGTGAAAGTAAGCCCTTTTTCTAATGTGGATGATTCAACCTTATCAGGAAGATGATTGACGGTAGCACTTGCCATCGCCAACACGCGTAACGCCTCACGCGCCATGGCCATGTTGGTTTCCCTAAGGTTGGCAATATGCGCCTCGGTGATCGGACAAGCCGTACCGTTTTCCAAAATCATCGTGCAGCGTTCCAACACCTCGTCCAAGCCGCCTTTCGTGTGAATGGTCAGTTTTCCAGCTTTGTCCACCACCACGCTCATCATTTTGCGTTCGGAGTCGAACGGGATTTCGGCCACTCGCAGAGATGCTTTATCCATTACGCTTTTCACCAGATCATATTGAACACCTAAAGACAATAGAGCGGTTTCTGTAGGATCACCTGTAGTTTTCCACTCGTTGCCTTCTTGGGTGATCACGCCGTCGTTCGCAAAAATGGCGCTTTCAAGTGATGGAATAAAATCGGTGATCTCTTCTTTGGTTATACCGGCAACATCTTCCATCTTATTGTTAGCGAATATTTTCACTACCGTCATCTTGTTTTGGGTTAACGTGCCTGTTTTGTCGGAGCAGATCACCTGGGTACTTCCCAATGTCTCCACCGAAGGCAATTTGCGGACGATGGCATTTTTCTTTGCCAGTCGTTGCACGCCCACCGCCAGCACGATAGTTGATACTGCCGGAAGTCCTTCTGGGATTGCAGCAGCAGCCAAACTCACGGCGGTCATGAACATCGTCATGATATCGTTACCATACAGTAATCCCACAATAAAAATGACTCCGCATATTGCCAACGCCCCGATTCCCAATATTTTACCCAACTTGTCCAGCTTCTCCTGTAACGGCGTTTTGGTATCGGGAACAGTTTGGATCATACCGGCGATCTTCCCTACTTCCGACTGCATACCGATGGTGGTCACGATTCCCTTTCCTCGGCCATAAGTGACATTGGTTGAGCCAAATGCCATATTATCGCGATCTCCGAGCGAAACCTCGCCGTAAATCTTATCCGTAAATTTTTCCTCCGGAACGGATTCACCAGTCATGGCAGCTTCTTGGATTTTGAGGTTCACCGTCTCTGTCAATCGGAGATCAGCAGGCACGGCATCGCCTGTCTCGATAACAACCAGATCGCCAGGGACTAACTCCTTGGATTCTATCACGTGCAATTGTCCATTACGAATCACCTTGCAATGCGGCGAAGAGAGCTTTTCCAACGCCTCCAGTGATTTTTCCGCCTTTGCCTCTTGCACCGTCCCGATGATGGCATTCAGAATGATGATGGCCAAGATGATAATGGCATCCGTGAAACCTTCACCTTCCAGCACTCCCACCACGCCCGAAATGGTTGCGGCTATTAATAAAACAATGATCATGAAGCTTTTGAACTGAGATAGGAATTTTTTCCACAACGGCGTGGCTTTCTGCTTGTTAAACTCATTATATCCATATTTGTCCCGTCGATATTCCACCTCTTTTTCCGACAAACCGCTGATCGCCGATGTCTTCAATTCCTGTTCCACCTCTTCAATGGTTAGATTGTAATAGCCTGATTTTTCCATGTTACGTGTTGTAAATTATAATCTGCAAAGATATTCCATATAAAACATTTGCAGGCGTAATTGTTTAATTATGTTGAAATTATTTTAAGTGATCCGTACGCATTTTTACCGGACGAATTCCGCATGAATATGAATTTTATTTCTTTAATTTTCAATGAGTTATTTGTATTTAATTTTATTTGCACATCATTATTGCTGGTTTGTGAAAATAGTGTATACTTGCCAACGGATATTATTACATACGTCTTGAGTTATTAAAACAATAAACGATGAAGAATATAAAGGTCGCATTAAAAACAACGATTAGCTTATTTTTTATAGTAACACTCTGTTGTGGAGGAACGGCACAAGAAACAGGGATTAATCGAATCAACAAGGAACAAAAACTATATGAATTATCGGTTGTTTGGAAAGAGTTGTCGTACAATTTCGCCAATATGGACAACTGCCCTGATGTGAATTTAGACAGTTTGTACAGGGAGTACATGGTGATTGTGCAAAACACGGAAAACGATTGGGAGTATTGGAAATCCATGAATCGTTTTTTGTGCCATTTCAACAGCAGCCATGTGTATTGTCGTCAACATCCGGAATATTTCTATGATTATCTGGGTTTTTTGTTGTTGACGACAACGTATCAAGACAATAAGATCTTGGTGGAAAATATCGGAACGCATAATGCGGATAAGATAAAAATCGGCGATGAAATTGTTATGGTGAATGATATGCCCGTACTTGACTATTTGCAGGAATATTCCATCCCATATATTCCCGCTACAAATGATGAATCTAAAACGATTCATCAAGCGACATTTGGGGGAGGCAGTCAGATTAATATATCTTTAAGAAATGAAGCGCTTAAATTTGGGATGAAAACACTCAAAGGAATAGAAAATGTCACGATCGCTTATGACAAATATTTCAACCCGTCTCCCAAAGATACCGCTGAGCAAAAAAAAAGGAGATATTTGGATGCCGGTGCCTCTAAGCACTTCGATTTTATGCGTGAAAATTTGTTTTTAGAAGACAAGGTCAATGATTTTGCGTTTATCCGGTTGACACGCTGTGACATGAGTTTTGCCTCTTTTTTTGATGAACATTACGATCAAATTATGCAATATGGGAATTTAATTATTGATGTCCATTACAATGAAGGTGGCTCAAGCGATGTTACGTGGCACCCAATTCAATGTTTGATAAACAATGACACTATTTATACTTATCCTGAAAAAACACGGGTAAATAATGCCTTATATCGAGCATGGGCATCCATTAAAATATTGCTCTATGAAGATAAGGATGTCCCTGAATATCATAAGGAAAATTTCTATCCTTATTATTATGATACCGCATTTGAAGAAATTAATCAGGGTAAAAACGCATATCCTTCCGGAGTACCGGATTCGCTTCGCTACAAAGGAAATGTATATGTGATTATCGGTGAGAATAACGGTTCCGCAGGAGAGTATTTTGTAGCCATGTTATCCCAGAACAAGGATATCACTTTCCTCGGTAAAAAGACTATCGGCGCATTTGGACAACCTCTGCTGGTCTCTTTGCCATCAGGCATTGAAGTGCTAATTAACACAACAAAATCGTACGATTTCCGTGGACAAGATATTTCTTCCGGCTTTCCCCCTGATTACGAATTTGATTTTTCGGAAATATTCAAGATCAATGATCAACAAGAAATGCTTGGTAGATTGATCCATGAAATAATGAGATAAAGTAGTGTGTCCAAGTTAGCTTCAAAATCTCGGCGGGGTTCAGTCGCTCATGGATATTGTCGTACATCTCCATTCGCTTAATGATATTGAAAAATTTTCAACTGATCATTCCCAGATTTTGATCCCGATGCATCAGTTGAACCAACCGCCGGGCCATGCGTTGGTTTCCCTCTTTTTGGAGGTTGGGATCATCTTCGATAAGTTGTTTGGCTAAGTCACGAGTGAAGACGACGATCTTCTCATCGCGGATGAGGTCGGCGATTTTGAAGTCGAGCATACCGCTTTGCCGGGTGCCTTGAAAGTCACCGGGTCCGCGAAGGCGGAGGTCGATGTTGGCAATCTCGAAACCATCGTTGGTGTTGACCATGGCGGTGAGTCTTTGCTTGCTGTCGCTCGTTAACTTGTTACTGCTCATCATCAAGCAATAAGATTGTTCTCCTCCTCTCCCCACGCGGCCGCGCAATTGATGCAACTGTGACAATCCGAACCGTTCGGCGTTTTCGATCACCATCACCGTGGCGTTCGGCACATCAATACCCACTTCGATCACGGTGGTGGAGAGTAAAATCCGAGTCTCTTTACGGATAAACCGTTGCATCTCATAATCCTTCTCCTCGGGTTTCATCTTTCCGTGCACGATGCCAATGGCGTATTGCGGCAACGGGAAGCGTTCCGCCATCACATCATAACCCGCCATCAAGGCAAACAGATCCGATTTTTCCGACTCCTCAATGAGTGGATAAACAACGAAAACCTGTCGTCCGGCATCAATTTGGTTTTTCATAAAACCAAATAATCGCAATCGGTCTTTTTCAAAAAGATGCGATGTAGTAATCGGCTTCCGTCCTTTCGGCAACTCGTTGATTACCGAGATATCTAAATCACCATAGACGGTCATTGCCATGGTGCGAGGGATGGGCGTGGCCGTCATCACAAGCACATGCGGGGGGATCGCGTTCTTTTCCCACAATTTTGCCCGCTGCTCCACGCCGAACCGGTGCTGCTCGTCAATCACCACAAAACCAAGATTTTGGAAAACCACCTTTCGTTCAATCAGGGCGTGCGTACCGATCAGGATGTTAATCTCACCGTTTTGCAACGCCTCCTGAAGTTCCTTCCGCTTGGCAGGTTTGGTGGAACCGGAGAGAAATTCTACCCGGACGTCCATGTCGGCGAGTTGTTTTTTAATATTATCATAATGTTGTTGTGCCAGAATTTCGGTGGGTGCCATCAAACACGACTGATAACCGTTATCTATCGCAATGAGCATCAGCAATAACGCTGTGATCGTTTTGCCACTGCCCACATCACCTTGCAGTAGACGGTTCATCTGCCGGCCACTGCCCATATCAGCCCGAATCTCCTTGATCACTCGCTTTTGAGCATTAGTCAACTCGAAAGACAAATGATTATTATAGAAGGCATTGAAAGCATCGCCCACCGTGGAGAAAACGTGTCCTTTTACTCGTTGCGAAGTGATCAATTTCATCTTCAACAGACACAGTTGGGTGAAAAACAATTCATCGAATTTCAACCGCACAGTGGCTTTGTTGAGCAGTTCGATATTGGTGGGATAGTGGATTTGTAAGAGTGCTTCCTTGCGAGGCAGCAGTTTCAGTTTGGCCAGCAGGTCATCGGAAAGCGTTTCGGGGATCACATCTTTGATTTGAGTTAGCAGCATGATCATCAATTTCGATATGGTTTTGGAATCAAGCCCCCCTTTTTTCGCTTTCTCGGATGTGTTGTATAACGGTTGAAAATGGAGGGACACCGGCAATTCTTGCTGGGTATAGGGATCAATTAACTCAGGATGGGTAATGCTCCAGTGCCGGTTAAATAGTGCCGGTTTTCCGAAAACGATAAATTCCCGCCGCTCTTTCAGCAAATCCTCAATCCACTTGATGCTGTTGAACCAGACCAGCTCAATACTTCCGGTTTCATCCGCAAACTGAGCCACTAATCGTCTCGCCCGCTGTTGTCCCACGATCTCATAACTCTGTACTCGTCCACGGAATTGGATGAATGCCCCTTCCACCCGTGATTCTGAAATTTTATAGATTTTCGATTTATCAACATGCCGATAAGGATAGTAATGCAATAGGTCGTCATACGTGGATATGTTGAACTCTTTTTTGAAAAGCTCGCCTTTTTTGGGTCCGACCCCTTTCAGGAACTCAACAGGAGTGTCTAAGAGATTTACTTGCATGACCGTGTGGTATTTCTATAAAATTGTGGCATTTTTTACGCTCTGTTCCAATAATCAAGTGGACGATTGGACAAGTTCTTTCATTCCACCATCTCCGCAAACCATTTCTCGAAAGAATGATGCTTTAAACAATGGAGAGGCAAAAATACTAAAAGAGTAGAGACGTAGCATGCCACATCTCTACTCTTTTCCACTGCTGTCCGCTTAAAAAAATAGAGCGTAGATTCCACCACCATTACGCTATTCAAGGATATACTGAAAGGCTGTGGTCGAGTGCCTTTGGAGGGTGAAAAGAAAGGGGGAATCAAGGCTCATACGATTATCGACTTGAAAGACAACATGCCCTGCCTCGTGCCACAAATCCTTGGAAGCGTATCATTCTTGTGACAGCATGCGCGTGATTTTACCATGGGAAATGCTCCCATCCAACAACACTGGCAACACCGTGGAGGTTACTTGTCCAAAACGGCTTAACAAATAATCCGTATATATGTCCATTTCCTTTTTCCTGACTTCATCACAGGGACACCCTACACGTTTTCCCAAAAATCTTGCTTAAAGATGGCTGCAATTGAGTGATGCCTTTTTGTCAGGAGCATCGTCTTTGTCATCGTTTCATTGCTG
>JAITVP010000133.1 GCA_031285725.1 Bacteroidales bacterium | reverse complement strand
CAACAGAACATACAAAGATGCCATCACTCTTTGATCCTGGGGGATTGGAAAAATAAGAAAACATGAGAAAACCTATAAAATCAGAGATGCAACAAGGGGAAACCAGAGAAAATAAGGTTCACCGGACAAGCAATATAATTATTTATGCGCCTTACAAAGGCAAACAACGTACCCGATGGATATATACTTTGAAAATAACGTGAGGCATCATAAGGATATAAATTTTTGAAAATTTTGTTATTCATGTGCATTTGTATTTTTTCTATCATAATATGCAGGCGAACCATTCCGGCAAATCAGATAATTGCCCCACAAAGCAAAGGCGGTTAACGCCAGAACACCGGCCATAACAAATAATGCGGCAGATTTCAGAGAGGTCAGATTTATAAAGATAAATGATATAATCAAGATCGTCATTGCCATAGCGGAAATCAACTTTTTGTTTAAAGATAGTTTTTTCTTTTTTGCCTGGCGATGAATATTTTTCAAGGAACGGACTATGGTTATGCGAAGAAGCAGTAATGAAATCATAAGGCCGGAAAACAAACCGATAAGAACCGTTATCATATTCGGATAGACTGAAAAACCATCGGTATGGGTAGCGCCTTTCCATACATTTCCCAAAAGCCACATAATAATGAATGTGTAAATCAATCCTGTCAATACGCCGACTAAGGAAGAAGTCAGCACTACAGGTAAAGACTCCTGCCAGAAAAGTTTGACAATCCGTTTTTGAGGATAACCCAAGGAACTTAATAAAGCGATTTCGCCTTTTCGTTGCTCCAACATTTCAGATAAGGGAACCAGCATCAACAATAGCGCCGATATGACAATGAAAAATCCCAAAGCAAGAAAAAGGGAAGAAAAATCCACCCCGTTTTGGGCGGAATACAAGGCATTTTCCTTCGGGTGCGTCAATTGTATGCCAAACATTTCATAAGTAAGCGTTTCCAGATTAACTTCTTTTGAAGCAATTCGCATAGCGGTTGCATTTCCATACGTATTTCCCCACGTATGGGCAATTGCCTGATATGAGATAATAGCTTTGGGGGTATTTCGGTACACATCCCAATAATCTTCATCCTCTTGGTTTATCAAGCTCATGTCAATGGGTAGATCGCTGTTCCAATCGGTACAGCTTTCCACATTGGAAAGTCCGGGAAAATTGGCACTCAACGTGGAATCATCCTGGAATACCAATAAAGGTACAATGCGACTTACACGGCAATAAAGGGTATCTGTTTTTAATACTTTCAGATCTTCGGAAGTGTAATAGGTCAGCCGCAATGTATCCCCGATCGTTGCTTTAAGGCGGTTGGCCGCATAATCGGAAAGGATAATTTCATCATCTTGCATGGCATTTTCCACCGCTGTCACAAAGGAATAAGGAATCAATTCGTCCTGTTTTTCAATGGAATTAACCAAATAAGAAAAAAGCCTGTCGGCTTTGGGGTTTTCATGGCATATTGTTTCTGCCGCCGCTCGCTGAATAAAAATCCGGTCGGAAGTAATCTCTGTCCCGTTTCCTGATGTATCTACTTTTATTCCGGACAAATCGTAGTGCCAAATTTCACTTAACTCGTTTTCCGTAATCCGTTTCGGGGATAGTATCAGATTGATCTTGTTTTCTATTTCAAGGGCTGAAGCCAGTTCATGACTATTCACAAAAATATTGAACGGAATTGTCTGTTCATTTTTCAGATTCAAGTTTCCGCCGTTTTCGGATTCTATGATTGCGGAAAGATTCAGGCGAAGGCCGGTTGTGTAATTATCCGTTACAAAAAGCGAACCCGACGGTACCAATCCCGTTGCAGGCAATCGAAGTACAATATCACTCCCGATATCCTGGGATAATTCGTTGGAAAGATGAGGATTTATTTTGGCGCTTCCTGCCGGAATATTGGCATCGTCAACTCCCCACACCATGACCGGAAGCAATTTCCCCGAAGCCGAAATGAAACCGTTGCTTACTAATATTCCTCTTGCATCACTAAATAAAGTATCACAAAGCATTTTGTTTTCAATGAATGAATTTCGGGAAAAGATAATCGTTTCGGCATTTCCCAATCTTTCGTTTACTCTTTTCACCAGGGTCGTACGTACCGAATCACCCACAACCAAACTTCCCACAATCACGGCGATGGTTACCAAAGTCGCAACCGCCACTAATTTGTAGTAACGTTTGTAGAAAGCGATGTTTTTTATTTTCAGGTTTTTGAAAATCACGGTTGTTGGTTTAAGATGTAAGGTTTTGGATTATTGGAATTTTTCCATTCCAATAAATACTTATCTATATTCCTTTTAATGTACATTTTTATTCATTGAATTAAATACCGACAACAAAAATAGTAAAAAATTCATACTATTTTTCGTACATTCGCGATCGCATTAGCAAGCGATTTTCTAAACCCAAAAAAACTTTTTACATGGCACAATTTTACGAGAAAGCCGGCGTGAATCTGGAGGCGGGCTATGAGTCTGTGGAGAGAATCAAGAAACATATTGCCCGGACACAACGCCTTGGTATGATGGGCAATATCGGCAGTTTTGGCGGAATGTTCGATCTATCCGCTCTCAACCTCAAAGAACCGATCTTGGTCAGCGGCACCGATGGCGTGGGCACCAAATTGAAACTGGCTTTCATGCTGGATAAACACGACACCATCGGTGTAGATGTGGTGGCCATGTGTGTGAACGATGTGTTGGCACAAGGTGCGGCACCCCTCTTTTTCTTGGATTATATTGCAGTCGGGAAGAATTTTCCGGAGAAGATCGAGCAGATTGTGAAAGGCGTTGCCGAGGGGTGTGTGCAAGCGAACTGTGCGTTGATCGGCGGGGAAACGGCCGAAATGCCCGACATGTACACGGAGGATGAATACGAC
>JAITVP010000097.1 GCA_031285725.1 Bacteroidales bacterium | reverse complement strand
CGGAACACTCCGTGGAGGATTTCGATGCATTGAAGGTGGTTTACTGGATTCAAGACATTGCTACCAAGGAAGTGTGGCAAGCCGGCGTGGCTGATCCCAATCCGAGTTGGACGGGCATCACCGAGTATGACATGACTGACATTTCCGTTTATCCGAATCCGGTAACCAACCAATTCACCGTCACTTCCGAAGAACCCATGACCAAAATCAGCGTGGTGAATCTTTTCGGACAGACTGTGCTTGAGGTTTTGCCAAGTGACAACCAATACGAAATCAACGCCTCTGCGTTCGCCAGCGGGTTATACCTCATCCACGTGGCCACCGGAAACGGCGTTTCCACAAAGAAAGTCGTGGTACAATAAAGCACGAAGGTGCAAAGAAAAAAAGTGCGAAGGGGAAAAAGGACGGTACTTTTTCCCCTTCGCACTTTTTTTCTTTTTTCCCTTTTCTGTGTTAAACTTTTTTTTTGTACTTTTGTCCGCTAATTGTTTTTTATATGATGATGTATTATAAATTGAAAAAACACTGCTTATGAAAAAGATATTTACCTTGTTATTTTTGTTCTCCGTAACTTTCGCTTTCGGACAGACTTTAAAAATTTATTACAACGGCACGCAACTCAATAATGGCGACACCGTTTATTTGGCCGCTATTAGTCCAGGATCAGACAATATTTATGATTTTGATATTCAAAACACATCGGAAGATACGGTACGGCTCCGATTTAAGAAAGAAGAGGTTCGCCTTTTGGATGGCTCTGTAAATTCTTTCTGTTTTTATGAATGTTTAAGCGGGAATGAAACGAATGTTTATCCCATAGCTGGCGGACAAACCCTGTCTCGCAATAATGGTTCTCCCTATTATTTCTACACCATGTATACGCCCAATGGAAATGGCACATCCATTATCAAATACAGTGCGATCAACACGCAAAGTTTTTCGGATCAAACCACGTTCACCGCCATCTACACGTCTGGTACGGGCATCAGCCAAACCAAAACGGAAGTGACATCGTTCAACGCTTATCCGAATCCGGCGGAAACGCAAGTGACTATCAAATATAACATGAAAGGTAATTCGGTAGGGCAGATGAACTTGATTATCAAAAACATTATGGGACAGACTATTTTGACCAAACCCGTGAGCGGAAAATCAAATGCCATCACCGTGGATGTGAGTGGTTTGCCCGCTGGCTTGTATCTCTATTCTTTAGAAGCCGATTGCGCTATTTTGCTCACGAAAAAGCTATATGTCAAGTAAACAATAAAAATACGCTAAGGGTACCAATACGAAAATGGGAGTATTGAATGCGTTGAATATGCTATTGAAAACTTCCCTTTTTTGTTTTATGTCTTGGAATGAGACTGATTGGATTACTTTTATCCTCCTCTTAATTCTGTTCCTTTTAACCATTTTATTTACTCTGCACCGGAGAAAATACACGCTGTTGTTGCGTTCTCTCTATTCCTCCCGATATTTCACGCAACTTTCCCACGAGGGAAAACTTTTCCAAGAACGAATTTTTCTGTTGGATATAAGTTGTATTTTATTAACTCAAACGCTTTTGTGTTACTTTTTGATAAGAATATTTTTACCAAACTTATACGCCACTCAAAACTCTTTTTCCCTTTATCTGATATCCTTCGGAATCATGGTGCTTTATAATATCTTCAATAGCGGCATGACTTTCATATTCACTTATCTTTATGATCTCAAAGAAGAAAGGGAAACCTATTTTTCTTACAGGCTTTTTTATCAAACCAGCAATAACATGCTGTTGTTTCCACTCCTTATTATTGCCACGTATACTTCATTTTATCATCTATTCTTGGTCTACATACCCTTGTTTCTTGTCAATTTCATGATACTGACCTATCGGTTGTTTGTTTTGACCTCAAAAAAAGTCCATCCATTCCATTTTTTTATTTATTTTTGCACCTTTGAAATTCTACCTTACCTGCTCATTGCCAAAATACTATTCATTATTGATAGTTAGGTAGTTTAGCAAGAAAATAACTAAGATAACCATTGATATGAAAGTAAAAAACATCCTGATTTCGCAGCCTCAACCTACAGAATTTGAAAAATCACCGTACTATGATTTGACCAAGAAATATAGTATCAATATTGATTTCTACAAATTTTTCAAAATAGAGGGGATTTCGGGTATGGAATTTCGCAAGTCGAGAATCAACATACTAGACCACACAATGATTGTCTTTGCCAGTAAAAACACGGTAGATCATTTTTTCCAATTAACCAGGGACTTACGGTTGGATATGCCGGAATCCATGAAGTATATTTGTACCACGGATGCTGTGGCACACTATCTTCAGAAATATGTTCCTTATCGGAAAAGGAAAATTTTATTTGCGAAAAACAACAATCCCAAAGGAGTTTATGATCTTTTTGCGAAAAATAAGGAAGGTTCATTTTTACTTCCTGGCGGAGCAGATTCTTCTAGTACGCAGTTTGTGGATTATCTTGAAAAACACGGCATTTCCTATACCCAGGCTGTTATTTTCCATGCGATTCCGGCCGATATGAAAAACGATTTAGACATCACCAAGTACGATATGATCGTTTTTTTCAGTCCGTATGGCGTGCATGCGTTGCGGGAAAATTTCCCCGATTTTAATGCGAACGAGGTTGCTTTCGCAGCGTTGGGACAAAACACCGCCGCTGCTGTTGAAGCAGAAAGTTGGCCGTTGGCTGTGGTTGCTCCAACACCTGAAACGCCATCGATCACCTCTGCCATTGCGTTATATTTGAAAGACCATGCCACCCGCAGACGCTAATCGGCAAAAACTGACCTTTCCCAAGAGAGAACGTGTTTGCTCCAAACAGGCTTTCCAACAACTCATCCATGCGAACCAACATCATTTTCGATTTCCGCTAAAATGTTACTATATCGTTTATCCATCTAATGAGGAGAGAAGTCATAGTGCCATTGCCATCGCTGTGCCCAAAAGAGTGCACAAACATGCTGTTGCCCGAAACCGCATTAAACGGCTAATCAGGGAATCCTGGCGACGGAACCACCAAGCTGCACTCATTGGGTTCAATGTCTGTTTTGATCTTCTTTTTGTCTATGTAAGTAAGGATATATTACCCTATTCGGAGATGGAAAAGTGCATGAAGGAGTTGTTACGATGGCTGAGTAAACAAACGAAGAGATCATGAAATGGATTAAAAAAATATTTTCGAGGCTTTTCATTGGCTTGATTAAACTATATCAAGTCACGCTTTCTCCTTTTTTAGGAGGTAGTTGCCGCTATCAGCCTTCTTGTTCCCAATACGGCATTGAAGTGATCCAAAAACATGGTCCTTTTAAAGGTGGCTGGCTCACCCTGAAACGAATACTTTCTTGCCACCCGTGGGGTGGGAGTGGGTATGACCCGGTACCCTGAAGTTCGGAGTTAGAAATGACGAATCCTACTATTTCTAACCCTTAACCTTAACGTCTAACTTTTTCCAACCATTCCTTCACAATTTCCAATACTTCCGGCGAGAGCGTCTCTTCAAGTTGACCGTATTCGTTCATGTAGCCGGTGGTAGCTGTTTGGAAAAGATGGTTTAAGCCAGGGAGTTCAATGAAGCGGTTATGGGAATTTTTCGGAATATTTTTTTCTATGGCACTCAAGTTGGGTTTGGATTCCACTTGTCGATCCAAGTTGCCGTTCAGTGCCAGGAAAGGCAGCTTACATTTTTTGAGATACACGGCGGGGTCGTATTTGATCAGCGCATACATCCAATTATTGAGGATGAGTTGTTTGATTTCCAGTAATTTATTGTTGGTGAATTGATAACGTTCCCGCTCTTCGTTGCTCATTGTGGAAACGGTTTTATGGAACCATTTGTCTACTGCAGCGACCGCTTTTTGCTGGTTGGCTGATTTTTTTACCAACTGGTAAAATTCGACATTCATCTTTTTTACCGGTTCGATTTCAGTTTCAGAGAAACCTGCTTGGGCGGCGGCGATGCCGGCTTGGTAAACCAATAAGTCCGACAGTGGGATACCCACGCCAGCCAACGAGACGATGAACTCCACGTCATTTCGTTTGGATGCGCACATGGCAGCGATTAGGCCTCCTTCACTGTGCCCCAGCAATCCGATGGGGATGCCGATACATCGCTCGTCATTTTTCAGTGAATCGATGATCATGCCGGCATAGAAGGCAAAATCTTGCGTGGTTGTGGTGCGGTATTTGGCGGGCGGCAGGTCGTCGTAACGGAACACCGCATAGCCTTGGCGGGTCAAGTAATCGGCGATTACGAAGAAGGGTTTATGGAGAAACATGGTTTCATCACGGTCTTGCCATCCCGAACCCGAGATCAGGATCACCAGCGCCTTGGGTTTCCCGTCTGAGGGCCAAGTCAGTGTGCCGCGCACCACTGGGATCTTGTTCTCAATATAGGCAATATCTTCATCTATATTATATGGAAAAGGCGGCTGCGGAGTCTGTGGGCGTTGAGGAATAATGCGTCCTTCTTCCTTATATAAAACCAATGGAAAATCTTGCTTATATTGTGTGAAAACACCGTTTATTAACTGTTTTTCATCACTATAAGCTCCGGAGTACGAAGCTGACCAGCTCTTAACTGCGAATGCTAGCGTGTCGTTTTGATAGGATGAAGATGTTGCTTGTTTATGAAAAACATACTGGTCAGGAGAGTCCAGTTCCATGGAAATGCTATCCTCTTGTTTCTCAATCGTTAACACCAGTGCCAGCGAATCCTTCGCCGAGAGTTTGATATAACCTTTCCAAGTTCCAAGGGGTTGGGAATGAGAGAAGAAAGGGGTAAAAAGAAAGAAGAGAAAGAATTTTTTTTTCATGATTTCAAGATAAAGTGTGTCAGGAATATCAATCAAATGGTTTGGATTAGCCCTTTACCCCCTCACAAAATGCGGCATTTCTTCAGGCAAGACGAGCGACAGCTCCACATATCCCATAAACTCCCCGTTTTCGTACCATGGTGATTGATAAATCATTTTTTTTAGTCCGTTTTTCTCGATTGTGTAGGCATTGATGACAGGGTCTTGTATCATCTCCCGTAACTTGGTTTTCGCCGGTTCTGGATGACAATCGAAGAGGGATTGTCCAATCAGACTTTTCCCGTCTTTCATGAAAGTTGACGCGGATTTCCGGTTCATTTCCAAAATCTTACCGTCCTTGTCGCAAGCGGTGACGGCAAAAGGAATTTCATCAAAATATTTCATTGTTTTTTTCTTGCAAAAATAAAGAAAATAACATGTAGACAATCCCCATCCATTAAATTCGAATCTATCATCACTGCTTAAAGAAATTCACCACTTCCTCCTTATAACTTGCCCCGATCGGAATTTTAGTACCCTCCACAGCGATGACATTCCCTTCGATAAACTCCACATATTTCATAGAGACAATGTAGGATTTGTGCACGCGGATGAATTGCTTCTCGGGGAGTTGTAACTCCAGGTTTTTCAAGGCGTAGTAGGCGGTAATATTGCGGTGTTTGGTGTGGAAGGTCACGTACTCGCTTTGTCCCTCAATGTAAATCAGATCGTTATAATTGACCTTGTAGATTTTATAGTCGGCTTTAATGGAAATGTAGTCTTTATCGTTGGTTTCGGCATCGCCTTTGACGATCATGGTGGGTTTTGAGTGGCTGTCGATCTGATTGATCGCCTTGTTGATGGCCTGCACAAATCGGGGAAAGGAGATCGGTTTAAGGAGATAGTCCACGGCACTAAGGACGAAACCCTCCACGGCATATTCCGAATACGCCGTGGTAAAGATTACTGCCGGGTTTTTCTGCAAACCTTTCACGAAATCCACGCCGTTCATATCAGGCATTTCGATATCGGTCAGTAAAATGTCGATGTCGTTTTCTTGCAGGGTGAATGTGGCATCCACCGCATTGGGGAGTGTCGCCACCAAGTTCAACTGCGGGATTCGTTTTACGTAATTGCTCATCAACGTCCGAGCCAGCCTTTCATCGTCAATCACTAAAACATTGTACTTTTTCATGATTATCTCTTTGTTTTTAACAAATCTATTTCCAATTTCACGTAGTAACTGTTTTCCGATTCGTCGATTTTCAGTTTATAATTTTTCTTGAAATGCAACCTCAACCGCTGTTCCACATTGGCCAATCCAACGCCAGCACGTTCGGAAGCAGGAGATTGCAATATCCTCTTCTTTGTGTTAAACGCTTCAAAAGAGAAATCGTTCCCCTTGATTTTGATTTTGAAATCGATCCGCACATCGGGGCTGGTCTCGATGTCGGAATATTTGAAACTATTCTCCACGATCGGTTGCAGGATCATGGGCGGAATACGCACATTGTAATCGTCGATTTCATATTCAAGCGTGATGGCATGGGTTTCACCAATCTTCAAAATCTGAAGATCAATGAAATTCTCTAAGTATTTCAATTCCCGTTCCAACTGAATCGTATCCGTTTGGCACTCATCGGTCACATAACGCAGCATCTCCGCCAGTTTCAGAATGGCATCCGGGGCTTGGTCGTTTTTGGTGTAAGCCAATGTGTAAATGTTGTTTAGCACATTGAAAACAAAATGTGGACTGATTTGCGATTTCAGAAACCGCAGTTCCATATCCTGTTTTTCGAAATTCAACCTCTCCGCCTCATTACGTTGTTTATTGGAGTAGCCGACCAGTGCGCCAATGAAAGATCCGAGCACGATTAGCGAATCTTTGGAAAATACGAAAGGCAACCGTTTGGAATCCGCTTTGAAAAATAGTGGCTCCCAGACGAAACGTTCGATGAGAAAGAGGGTGTGGACAAATGCGAAAAGCATTAGGCAGAATACCAAGATATTAAGTCCATGAAACCGGAAACCGGAATGATTCAACAATTTTTCAAAAACAGTGGAAATCAAAAATATCCAGAGTATGTCAAATAGAGAGAGCACCAAGGCTCCCGTCACATTGAACCGAGCCTCTCCGATGAAGAGGAGCAAGAAAGCGGCCATGAAAACGGCGATTTTCTGATGGTTCTGCGAGAATTGCATCTTGATGCGTTTTCCGAGGCATTCTGGTTTTTGGTTGGAGTTCACTGCGATGTTGATGCTTTGTTGGTTAGGCGTTTATTTTCTTAACTTTCCACTCCTGGGCAATAAATTGCCTCCGCTGGCATCACAAATGCACGAATGCCTTGTTGTGGAGCGGAGTTGTCCAGCTGTTTGATCTTGTCCATTAGAGGTTGTAGTTTATCGTCTTCGATGAAGGTGAGGATAGCTCCGTTCATGGTGGGCCACGTGTGGGTTCCGTAGTGGGGTTCTCCGTTAAAAGTGCCTCGGCCTTTTACCGCGTCCCAATAGGTGTATCCTCTAATTTCCAGATTATCAAAAACTTCGATGAGCTCGTCATGGAAAGCTTGATAGAATGATATGAATACTGCTTTCATTATTTTGCTTGTTAATTTTGAATTGTGACTTCTTGTAAGGCTTTGCGTTCTTTGCGCAGTGCTTTGCGTTCTTTTCGTTTGATGCCGAAATTAGCCATGGCGCTGTATAGCACGGGCACAATGATGAGGGTGATAAGGGTGGAGATGCTCAATCCCCATGCCACGGTAATTCCTAACGAATTCCACATTTCGGCGCCCTCGCCCTTACCCACTGCCAATGGGATCATGCCGATCACCGTGGTCAGCGTGGTCATCAAGATAGGACGGAGACGGGATTTGCCGGCCGTTATCACTGCGGTACGCACGTCCATGCCGCGCCCTCGACAGAGGATCGTGTAGTCAATCAACACGATCCCGTTCTTGACGACAATCCCGATCAACATCAGCATCCCGACCATCGCCATGATGCCCAACGGCGTATTGGTGACCGCCAACCCGATAAACACTCCTGTGAAACCGAATAACACGGCTGCCATGATGACAAACGGGTAAACAAACGATTCAAACTGCGATGCCATCACAATGTAAACCAACAGCACGATCAATGCCATCAACGAGATCAGATCGCCAAAGGATTCCTGTTGGTCTTCGTAAGTTCCGCCAATGTGGTAGGTCATTTCAGAAGGAATGTCGATGTTGTTCATCTTGCGTGCCACATCGGTGTAAACCTCGCTCAGCACGGATCCCGCACCTACCACGCAACTTACCGTTACGATACGTTCGCGGTCTTTCCGCTCGATGGTTGGCGGGGTCATTCGTTCCACCACTGTTCCCAAATCCTTCACTCGCACGCCAACACCTTGACTGTTGTAAACCAAAATGTTCTCGATTGCCTCAATACTTTCCCGAAACTCGGGCGCATATCTTACCTTAATACTGTATTCCTCGCCATCCTCGCGGTAGTAAGAAGCGACCGCTCCATTAAACCGGTTACGGACGTACATCGCCGCTGTGGTCATGTTCAGGCCGAGTTCTGCCAATTTCTCGCGGTTGAAGTCGATCTGTATTTCGGGGATGTATTCACTGCGCGAGATGTTCACCTGTGAAGCGCCCGGAATGGAAGACATGCTGTCGGCCACCATCGCCGCTATCCGGTCGGAAGTCTCAAAATTGTAACCATACAGCTCAATATCCACGCTCGACTGTCCACCCATGCCGGATGATGCGGAAACGTT
Source organism: Bacteroidales bacterium (assembly GCA_031285725.1). GTDB lineage: Bacteria > Bacteroidota > Bacteroidia > Bacteroidales > WCHB1-69 > JAGVVH01. The sequence goes on along the minus strand of JAITVP010000097.1, from coordinate 14,613 downwards.
AAAAGTCTGCACGTTGGTATAGGTGGCCAGATCTTGCCGGATATTATCGGCGATCTCGTTCAATGTTCGGATACGGTCGGTTTTTTTCTTGAAACGCAAGATGAACGAGAGGATGTGCGTGCCGTTTTCGGACAACATTCCATACGTATTGTTGTCGTCCGGTTGCCCTACCGAGAACGTGCAACCCAATAGTTCCGGATATTTTTCTTGGAACGTCTTCGTCAATTCGAGACCGAAAGTGCGGCTGGTCTCCACGCGTGTGCTGATCGGCAGCTTGACGGTCGCCGAAAGGCGGTCACCATCCTGGCTGGGGAAGAACTCCGTTGGTATGATCATCATCAACATCAAACTGCCAAAGAAAATCGCTAGTGCACTGATTGTCACAATCAGCTTGTGATTCAATGCTATACCCAGCAATTTGGAGTAACCATTGCTCAGTTTTTCCAAAAATCTCTCAATTGGGCCATACACAAAACCGAATACCTTCCCTCTGTTCGGATTGTTTTTCAGCATGATGGAAGATAGCATCGGGGTTAACGTCAAAGAGGCCATCAATGAAATGAAAATCACGATCGTCACGATCCAACCCAGCTGACGGAACAAAATCCCCGACATGCCGGTGATGAACGTCAACGGGATGAACACGGCGAAGATCACCATCGTGGAGGCCATAATAGAGATAGAGACCTCGCTGGTTCCGTAAATGGCGGCCGATTTGGGCTTGCTGCCCCGCTCAATGTGCGTGGTGATGTTCTCCAACACCACGATGGCGTCATCTACCACCATCCCGATCGCAATACTTAATGATGATAGCGATATGATGTTTAGTGAGTTACCCGTCATTAGCAAATAGATGAACGATCCTACCAGCGAGATCGGGATCACAATGGCGACAATAAAGGTGGCGCGCCAACGGCCCAAAAAGAATAACACGACCAATATTACTAATACCAATGTGTCTGTGATCGCACTGCTCAAAGAGTTGATTGTGTTTATAATACCGTCCGTGGTGTCGGCGATGATGCCGATTTTCACGTCGGGAGGCAGATTTTTCTGGATGTTGGGTAAGACAGCTTGCACCTTGCGGGCAATCTGCACGGAGTTAGCTCCGGATTGCTTTTGGATGATGATCATCGCACCCTGTTTCCCATCATTATACACTTCTTGCAAACGTTCTTGGATATTGTCATCAATTCTGGCCACGTCGCGGAGATAGACGTTTTGATTGTTGTAACTTCCAACTACGATGTTGCTCATCTCTTGTGCGTCAACAAACTCGCCCTGCACGCGCATGGAGTATGTTTCGGAACCAATGTCGATATTTCCGAGCGGCAAATTACGGTTTTCGTATCCGATCACGGCGGCAATCGCCTCGATTGTCAGGTTATAAGCTTCCAGACGTTGCGGATCGCAATAAATTTGGATTTCGCGTTGCGGTGCCCCGGAGATGGAAACCGTTCCCACACCGCTGATGCGGCTAAGAGGGGATGCCAACCGGTCGTCCAAAATCTTGTACAACGCCTTCGTGCTTTCTTCCGATTGCACGGAGAGCATCATGATTGGAATGTCATCTGTGCTGAATTTGAAGATGATAGGTGAATTGGCCTCATCGGGAAGCGATGAAGTGACCATGTCCAACTTGTCGCGCACATCGTTTGTGGCCTCGTCAATATCAATGCCCCACTCAAATTCCAGGTAAACGATGGAGTAATTTTCGCGGGAGTTGGAAGAGATGTGTTTCAAATCACTCACGCTGTTGAGCACGTTCTCCAACGGCCGGGTGACGTTGTTTTCAATATCTGCGGCACTGGCTCCGGTGTAAACCGTGAATATCATGATACTGTTGGTTCCCATGTCGGGAAAGAGGTCAATGGGCAGCCGGGGCAGCGAGAATAGACCCAATACGAGGACGGCGACATAAACTAACGCCGTCATGATGGGCTTCCTTACGGAGGATTCGTATATACTCATGATGATTATCTATTTTACTAATTCAACTTCCATTCCATTGTTCAATTTGTTGAGGCCGGTGGTCACCACCAACGCACCGTCATTCACGCCGGAGATCAGTTCGTACGTGTCGCCCATGCGGCGGCCCAACACCACTTTGTCGTAAGAGACTTTACCATCCGTATAAACAAACACATAGCGGTCGCCGGAACCTTGTTGTTTCACGATCGCCACATCGGGCACTACCACGTGTTGCTCCATGCCCATGTTCACAATCACGCGGGCATACATCCCTGGACGTACCCGTGAATCCTTGTTCGGAAGGGTGATTTCCACCGGGAAGGTGTGTGTTTGCGAGTTGATGGTCGGGTAAACCAGGCTCACTTTTCCTTTGAAAATCTCATCGCCATACACATCCAGCTTCACATTGACTTCCATGCCGGTTTTTATCTTGGTAAATTGATTTTCAGAAACATTGATCAACATTTTCACAGGGGTGATCTGTTGCACTTGCAGGATGGGATTGCCGGCGTAGATGTCGCCGCTGTCGTAGTTGCGCATCGTCACCACTCCACTGATCGGGCTGAGCAATGCGGTGTTGGTCAGTAAGTTATTGTAAGAAGTGCGCGCTACGTCCAATGCGGTTTTTTGTGCGTCCCAATCTGATTTGGAAACGCCCCCCACTTTGTACAGCTCGTCGATCCGTTTGAAGTTCAACTCCAAGTTAGCCAACTGTGTTTTAGCTTGTTCCAGGTTGTTATCATCCATGGTGATCAGCTTTTGGCCTTCGCTCACCCGGTCACCTACTTCCACGTAGATCCGATTGATACGACCGGCGATGGTCGGGGCTATGTTGTTGACTACGTTCGCTTTCACGATCGCTGTGTATTCGTACAACTGTTCCACATCCTGCACTTTCACCTCGCGCGCCTCCACTTTCAGCTTCTGTTCCACTTCATTCGTGGTCACTGCGGCGTTGTTTTTACTGCAAGCAGACAGTACGATCCATGCTGCCGACAATGCCATCCAAGAATAAATACTTCTTTTTTTCATCTTTATTATTGTTTATTATTACTATTATAATCTGTGTAAATCCGTCTTATCCGTTAAATCCGTGTTGACATCCATCATTGATTACCCAAAACTTTCTCCAAATCTGCAGAAGCAGTCAAATAATTATATATTGATTGATTGTAAAGCAGCCGGGCATTGGTCAACGCCAACTCGGCGGCACTCAAGTCCAACCAAGTTGCCATCCCTACGTCGTATTGTTTTTGACTGATGTTGTATGCCTTCTCAGCTTGCGTCACCGTCTCCCGATTGGAAACCATCTCCTCTTTAGCGTTATTGATCTGGGTGATAGAATTTTGCACACTCACCCGTAGATTGTCCTCCACATACTTTTTCTGCTCTTCCAAGCTGGTGATATTCAGCTTGGTGGATTTCATTTTGTAAGACGTTCCCACCCAAGAGACAATCGGTACAGATAACCCCAAGGCCACGTAAGAGTATGGATGCCAAGCGTATTCGCCAAATTTGAAGTTGTTGTTCATAGAAGATGTCTGATAACTCCCATTGATGCCCAATGTGGGCAACGCCGATGACCGGATGACTCTTAAACTCATGTCCAATTGATTCAAGTTGAGGTCTAACTGTTTCAAATCAGTGTTGTTACTCAGCGATAACTGCGATGCTACCGGAGTCTTGTCAGCGATCATCTGCGCCTCGAAATCGGCCAGCGAACCGGTGAAAATGATCGGCTCGTTCAAATCAACTCCGATGAGAACCTTGAGCAACATCGTAGCCAACTCTATGTTGCTACTTGCCGATTTCAGATTAGGAATCTGGTTTTTCACCTGCACTTCCGCCCGTAATTTGTCAAACTCGGAGGCCAATCCTTGTTCATATTTCGCCGAAATATTTTGAAAATTCATCTCCACATTGTTGAAATTCAAAAGCAACACTTCGTAGGAATCTTGTGCCAATAATAAATTATAGTATGCCTTTTTAATTTCGTTGACTAAAGATATTTTGGATGACCGCGCTGATTCCATGGCCAGTTCGATGTCCAACTTGGTCAATTTGAGGTTATTCCAGAGTGCGGGTGCCACCACGGGAAGGGTCAGTGCCAGTCCGGCGCTGTAATTGTTGTCGGTGCCAAAAGAGATCTCCATCATCTGTCCACCCATCTCCATCACCTGTGTTTGTTTCAACAGCGTGCGGCTATAGGATGCCGACAGGGATGCATCGGGGAAGATAGTTGCTATCTGTTCTTTCCTGTAATTCTTCTTCACCTCGATCTCCCGGTCTGCTATCTTGATTGTTGGGTTTTCGCTTAATGCCATGGTAATAGCCTGATCCAACGTGATTTTCATACTGTCCTGCTTTCCTTGCGCCGTTGCCAGCAGCGGAAAAAACAAAATGACCGCCCATACTTGTAATCTAACTAGTCTGTTCATAGTACTTTATATATTTTTATGTTTTAATCAAAACAAGTGGCAAAAGTATCTAAAAACAAACTATTTACAGTTTGATCGAATTGTTAAAAAAAGCCAATTTCAATGTAAGGGGCTTTTGAGGTGGGTAAAATGGGAAATTTGTTCAGTTTAAGAAAACGAGGCGTGTCGTTTTAGTCAACGATACGCCTATCCAACGATAATGAATGAAATTATTGAGTCTATTCGCAAAGTTCTGTCAACACTCCTTGCGTGGATTTCGGGTGGAGGAAGGCGATGTTAAGACCTTCGGCACCTTTGCGGGGCGCCTTGTCTATTAGCTGAACTCCTTTTTCTTCTACTTCCTTGAGTGCTTCTGCCACGCCATGGACTGCAAATGCGATGTGGTGAACTCCTTCGCCTTTTTTCTCAATGAATTTGGCAATGGTGCTGTCGGGAGACATGGGTTCCAAAAGCTCTATTTTGGTGCCGCCCACTTTGAAGAAAGCGGTTTTAACTTTTTGATCCGCAACTTCTTCAATACTATAGCATTTGAGGCCCAATACCTTTTCGTAATACGGGATGGCGGTTTGCAAATCGTTCACTGCAATGCCAATGTGTTCGATGTGTGAAATGTTCATGATGCTTATGTTTTAAAAGATGATTAATCTCGGTTCACGCTGCGGTCCAGCACGGTGGTGCGGTGTTTCAATGTCCGCAAAATCAGCATGATGGTCAATGTGCCTAAAAGCACAAACAACGATGGTCGCACCCATTCCATTACGGATAAATTCCCGCAAAAGCGGAGATGAATGCAGATTTGCATCCAGTAATCCACCAGCGTGTAAGCGAAAACAATGGCGAAGAATCCGGTATATTCCCTGCGCAACACGGTTTTGAATGAAAATGGGATGCTGCTCTGTTTAAATTTGCGGAAAGCGGGGATGAAAGCGGGTACTTCCATCGACCATTTCGTGTATTCATCGCTGAATTGCTTTGTCAAGAAAGCCTCTTCTGCGAACATAATCCGCTCGTAATAGAGCCAAAAAACCAGTGACACGATGATGATGATGGGAATATTCATCGTGAAAATCAGCAATCCCGCCCACATCAGATAGTTGCCTAGATAGAGAGGGTGGCGCACGATAGAGTATATGCCCTTGGTGTTCAATTGGTTGGCCACTTGTTTATTGGTGTTTCGACCAGACGTTCCCCGAGGCGTTGTGCCGATGGTGTAACATCTAACCACGAAGCCGAGCAAGGAAACAAGGATCGCCAGCGATATTAATAATGTATAAAACCGTTGATAATCAGCTGGAAGACAAGATTCTATCCACACATAATCGGTGAAATAGAGGAAAGGTATTGCCAACAAAAAAATAATAGCGGGGATTTGTCCTCTATATTTAAAGAGGAAATTGCCTTCTTTTTCGAAAGATTGAATAAGTGCCATGACCTTAAACTAAAAAAACGCTTTGAAAAAAAGCGTTTTCCAGTAATATTGTTTTTATGAATATTAGTGTCTTTTTTCTTTGATGCGGGCTTTTTTACCGGTCAATTTGCGCAGGTAGAAAATGCGCGCCCGGCGAACCACACCGCGTTTGTTGATCGCAATTTCCGAGATGAAAGGGGATGCGTAAGGGAAAATTCTCTCCACGCCAACGCCGCCGGATATTTTACGCACGGTGAAAGTTTTGGTAACGCCGTTACCGGTAATTTGAAGAACTACGCCTTGAAATTGCTGAATACGTTCTTTCGCTCCTTCCACGATCCGGTAGGAAACCGTGATGGTATCACCAGCCTTAAACACTGGATATTCTTTTACTTCAACAAAATTATCCTCTACATACTGAATCAATTCTTTTTTCATCTCTTTCTATATTTTTCGGGTTCAAAATGTGAGTGCAAAAATACATTTTTTTTCCAGATAGAAATATGAGGGAAAAATAATTTTTAGATACGTGCCTGAAAAAACTCCGTCAACGATTTCACATAATCGCGATCGGTGTGGAGGTTGATGGCATTCACGCCGGCTTTCTTAAAGATTTCACTGTTTTTTGCTCGTTTTTGTTGCCACCACTGCTGGTATTGCGCTCTGAAACGTTCGCTGGATGTGTCTGCCAGAAAGAATTGCCCGGTTTCGGGATCTGACAGGTTTAATAATCCCAAATCAGGAATCGCATCTTCTCCTCGATCCATGATGTTCAGCGCCACCAAATCATGCTTGTTGGCCGCAATTCGGATCGCTTGTTCAAAACCTGAATCTAAAAAATCGGACATAACGAAAGCGGTGCATTTCTTCTTGATCGCATTCGTGAGATAACGCAACGCCTCACCTACATTTGTCTGTATGCAAGTTGGTTCATGGGAAACAAGCTCGCTGATAATACGTAAAATATGTGAACGTCCCTTTTTTGGTGGGATAAATTTTTCAACTTTGTTGCTGAAGAAAATCACGCCCACCTTGTCATTGTTAAAGATAGCCGAGAAAGACAACACCGCAGCCAACTCTGTGATCAGGTCAGCTTTTAGCTCGTGACGGGTGCCGAATTTGTTTGAGCCGCTCACATCAATGAGCAAAGCGACCGTGAGTTCTCGTTCTTCTTCAAAAATCTTCACGTATGGCTGGTTGAAACGCGCGGTGACATTCCAGTCGATGAAACGCACGTCATCGCCATAGTCATATTGGCGCACTTCACTGAACGCCATTCCCAATCCCTTGAAGGCACTATGGTATTGCCCTTGGAAAATTTGGTGCGACAAGGCTTTCGTTCGAATTTCGATACGGCGTACTTTTCGGATTAATTCATTGGAATCCATAATTTTATCAACCTTGATTAGGGAACTTCAATGGTGTTCAAAATTTCACTGATGATGTCGGCGGAATTAACATTTTCAGCCTCGGCTTCGTAGGTCAGGCCGATACGGTGGCGCAACACGTCGTGGGCGATGGCACGCACATCTTCGGGAATGACGTATCCGCGCCGTTTAATGAATGCATACGCTTGCGATGCCAACGCCAGGTTAATGGTTGCACGCGGCGATGCTCCGTAGCTAATCATGTTTCTATATTTATCCAACTTATATTCAGATGGATAACGTGTTGAAAATACAATATCCGTAATGTAAGTGGAAATTTTCTCGTCGATGTAAACTTCCTTCACGATGCTCCTGGCTCTTGTGATATCCGCCGGAGTCAGCACTGCGTTGGTCTTGAGTTTCTGTTCGGTCAGATGTTGTCTCAAAATCGCCTTTTCCTCCTCTTTTGTGGGATAATTGATCATTACTTTCAACATAAAACGATCCACTTGAGCTTCGGGAAGCGGATAAGTTCCCTCTTGCTCGATGGGGTTTTGCGTGGCCAATACAAGGAAAGGCTCATCAAGGGGATAGGTGTGCTCCCCAATCGTCACTTGCCGCTCCTGCATCGCCTCCAACAAGGCGCTTTGTACTTTCGCCGGTGCTCGGTTGATCTCATCCGCCAGAATGAAATTGGCAAAAATCGGTCCTTTTTTAACCACAAACTCTTCGTTTTTCTGACTATAGATCATTGTTCCGATCAAATCGGCCGGCAATAGGTCGGGAGTGAATTGGATACGGCTGAACTTGGCATGAATACATTGCGCCAGTGATTTGATAGCCAACGTCTTCGCCAAGCCAGGCACTCCTTCCAACAAAATGTGTCCATTAGACAACAAACCTATCAACAAGCGCTCCACCATCACCTTCTGTCCGATGATCACATTGCCCATTTCCATGTTAATCAAGTCAATAAAAGAACTCTCTCGCTGGATTCGCTCGTTCAATTCTCTAATATCTACAGTTCCTTCCATAATGATATTTTTTAAATTTTCAATGGTGATAAACGAAATTTTTTGTTTTTTGGTATGTGGAGAAAAAAAAAGTGGTCGGACGACTCAAATTCATCCAACCACTTGCTCTCATTGGCTATAGCAGTTATTCTTCGAAAAACGTTTCGTCCATCTGTTCAATGACTTCTCCCAATTCGTCGGGAGCTTCGGAGAATGGTTTCGCCGTGCTGGGGAGCATGAAAGTAGTGTCTTTGATTTTCTTGTCGGCCTTGATCTCTTTCACTTCTTGGACAATCGAATATGAAGAGGTGATGTTTTTCACTTCTGTGATCGTTAGCAATGGAAATCCGATCAATCCTGGCTCACCAACATGTTTGAACCCTGGCAAGAAATCATCCGAAACATAATAAATGGTGGTGGTTTCTTCATCATCCTCCAAATTAATTTCGGTGCCGGTAATCTTGTAGCAATTGTATCCCAAAATGGTTTTGGTGTCTGTTTTATCCGTAACGTATTTATATTCTTTTGTTTTGGAAAGACTCATCGTCTTTGATTTGTGATACATTCCCATACCGTAAACGGTAAAGTCTAACAACACCGTCAATTGGTTTTTTTCTCCATTTTGAATGATTGTCATAGGATCCATTTTGAGCATGGCCATATTTCCCATGACTGTCATGGTTAATTCCTGCGGATAATTGGCGGTAATGTTCACATCATCAGTGCCTTCTGCCCGGGTTTCAGTTTTTATAATGCCGGCAAACGGTTTTTGTGCCGACAAATTCACTGACATTAACAGACATAGGGCAAGCAATACTAAGTTAATTCTTTTCATTGTGTTTTGTTTTATGAGGTTTATAAATTTATAATTGTGGCAAAAATAGGAAAAAAAGTGTTTTTATCCTTTAATAAATTTGAACATTCTGTTAAATCTCACCTTTCCGTTGCCGAATCCTTTATTTGCATCCAGTGAAAGCCACACAAATTGCGCTTTACCTACTACGTGGTCTTCAGGCACGAATCCCCAACAACGCGAATCCGCAGAGTTGTGGCGGTTGTCGCCCATCAGGAAATAGTAGTTTTGCTGAAACGTGTAACTTGTTGCTTTCTCGCCGTTTATGAAAATTTCACCATCTTTCACTTTCAGATCATTATGTTCATAATTACAGATGATTCGATCATATAACACGATCGTGCTATCATTGAGTTCCACGGTCTCGCCCTTTTTCGGGATTGTGATTTCGCCGAAATTGTCTCTGTTCCAAGCATAACGGGGATCATGCGGGAAAATGGAATATTCAAACACGCCGGGATCGCTTTCAATTTTGATCAACTCATATCCTTTACTCTCCAAGATGTTTTTTTGCTTCTCCGTTAAAAACAACATGGAGTATCCTTTGTCATAAAATCTACAATCTTTTAAATTCACATCAATGGAATTTAACAATTTTTCCTGTTTATTTCTACCTGCCATAACAGGTGGGGCATACGCATGATAAGAAAATTGTATCCGTTCTGGATTTTCTAAAGGGACATCATTCACATAAACTTGTGATTCCACGATTTTCAAGCGGTCGCCTGGTGTTCCCACACAGCGTTTCACGTAATTTTCCCGCTTATCTATCGGACGAGCCACTACTTTGTAATCTTTCTTGATGGCATCGTATTCTTTACCTGGATAATATTTGCCTTTGTGGTTTTGCGCCATTTTATTTATATCCAATATATTATAACGTCTATCCAGAAAATCTTTCTCATATTTTTCCGCATGGTTATAATTCAAAATGGCCTTGTATTCCCTGATAATGTCATAATAACTTTCAGACTGCCGTTCCACCGCTACAGTGTCGCCGTCTGGATAGTTGAAAACCACCACATCTCCCTTTTGGATCTCTGCCCATGCGGGGAAGCGCATGTACGGCAGTGTGATCCACTCCACGTATGATTTTGCGGATTTCGTGCCGGGCACGGTATGGTGCACAAACGGCACCGCCAGGATGGTTTGTGGTACTCTCGCCCCGTAGCGCATCTTACCGACTGCCAAAAAATCGCCAACCATCAGCGAACTTTCCATGGAAGAGGTCGGGATAGTGTAGAATTCCACGATGAAACTACGGATGATGTAGGCGGCGGCAACGGCGAAAATGAGGGCATCGCCCCATTCACGCGCTGTGGATTTCTTAAATTTCGGCAAATCGTCCAACCTTGTGTACTTTTCTTTGGAAGAAAAGCCCAAGTATGGTAAATAGATGAAGTTGAACAATGTGCCGAAAATGAGCGGCAAATAGCTTGTTTTTCCAAAAAGACGGATGGTTTTCCACACCATCATGTAGAACATGAAGATGGTGATGAATGGTAAACAGGTCATAATCATCCACCATTTTGGTCGGGATAAAATCTTAATCCATATCCACATATTATAAAACGGAATCAAGGCTTTCCAGCCTTTTTCGCCCGCTTTTTCAAAAATCTTCCACAATCCAAGCAAAAAACCCACGATGGAAATGATCGTGAATATCAATACTGTTATTTTTGAGAGAGCCATACCATATTATATTAAATGAAAAATATCTTTAAAATCATACACCCCCGGATTTTTCACCAACCACTGCGCCGCTTTGAGCGCACCTGTTACGAAACCCTGCCGGTTTTTCGCCTGATGCCGGATCACAATGTCATCTTCTGCGGAAGAATAAGAAACTTCGTGAATACCTGTTACCCCTTCTTTCCGGTGTGCAAATATCGGAATTTTTCCCGAATCCGCTGCATTCAATATCCAGCCATCTTTTCTATTGATCTCTTGTATGATCAATTCCGTCAAGGTTACCGCCGTGCCACTGGGCTTGTCGAACTTGGCCGTGTGGTGTGTTTCCATAACAGAAATCTCATATTGCTCCTGCGTATTCATCCGTTTTGCCAAATATTGGTTGATAGTAAAAAAGAGATTCGCCCCGATGCTGAAATTTGAGCCATGAATAAATGAAACCGAGCGGGAACAGGCAAAATCAAGCAATTCGTCCAACTGATCCTGCCAACCGGTCGTGCCGGTGATTACGGGAATACCCAGTTCCAAGCAACGCTTGCAATTGTCGAATGCTGCAGCAGGAATGGAAAATTCTATTGCGACATCGGCCGTTTTTAACAAATTTTCGTTGGATTCCCAATCGGAAGGTTGATCGATGATTGCGGTTATTTGTCCAAAGGCGGGCGACATCTTTTCGATCTCCTTTCCCATTTTCCCGTAACCTATAAGTGCCAAGTTCAATTTCATAGTTAAAACGAGAATCTCAACGTTAATCCGGTGGAAAACGTTTGGTGAAGTCCTTTATTGTAAGAAAATAGGTTATTTTGAAGCGACGGTGAAATCTGCATGGAGAGGTCATCGGAGATGTTGAAATAGAAAAGGTGGGCGTCCACTACGGCATCAATGATCGACAAGGCGTAGCAGATGGCAAAAGCACCGATCGCAATATCCATGTATTGTCGATTGGCGTTGCGGGAGAACAGAATGTTTTCCGTTTTTTCATCACTCAATTCAGGGTTGTAATACTCTACCGCTCCATATTGTCGGAAAAAATATTCGTTCCGATACTTGATAGTTTCGTCCGCAAAATAATAGATCAAATAGCCGGAAGTACCTAACAATGTGTAGACGATGGGCAATTTCCACCATTTTTTATTATAAATCTGTCCGCCGCCCGGCACAATGGCCCACAAAGCGGCTTTCGTCGGATTGTGTTTTCGGATCAATTCCAGTTCCAACGAATCGCTCATCTCGTCAAGTTCCTCGGCGGATTCCACTAATAATGCCGTAGTATCTTCTTGTGAATAAGAATAATTCGCAAGAAGTAAAAAAGAGAAAAAGAGAAATAATGGAACAAATTGTTTCATTATTTAGAAATTATTGAATCGAAAATCTCAATAATTCTTCGCATTTCTTCATCGGATGTGAAAGGGATGGATATTTTGCCTTTTCCGGAAATATCTTTTTGTATATTCACTTTCGTGTCTAATTTTTTAGACAACGAGGTTTGGAAATTCCGAATTTCATCGGAGAATGTAATTTTTATCTTCGTTTTTGGATTTTTGAAATCCGCCGAATATTTTTTCACCAATGCCTCGGTTTGCCGGACGGAGAGATTGTCGTTGATCACTTTTGTGACCACTTTGCCTTGGAGCTCCTCATCTTCGAGTACCACGATAGCACGTGCATGCCCCATTGAGATCAGATTGTCGCGGATGGCGATTTGTGCGTCGCGGGATAATTTCAACAGTCGCAAGTAATTGGAGATTGTGCTTCGTTGTTTGCCCACTTTGGCACTCAACTCTTCTTGGGTTAGGTTGCATTCGTCAATTAAGCGTTGGTAGGACACGGCGATTTCGATGGCGTTCAAGTCCTCGCGCTGGATATTCTCTACGAGTGCCATCTGGATGGAGAGCATATCGTCCACGGTGCGCACGTAAGCAGGAATCTCTTTCAAACCAATTAGTTGTGAAGCACGAAGCCGTCTCTCACCAGAGATCAGTTGATAACGATCGTTTTCAATCGGTCGCACCGTGATGGGCTGGATCAAGCCATAAGTTTTGATAGAATCCGCCAATTCTTGCAAAGCCACTTCTTCGAATTTAGTGCGTGGTTGATATGGGTTTGTATCAATGGAATTTATCTTGATCGTGGTGTTAGTGTCCGTTTTTATTCGGGCTGCGGAACCTGCGGAGAGCAATTCCATCTCATTGCCGAAAATGGCGCCCAACCCTTTGCCCAGCGAACTGCCTTTCTTATTTTTTTCCATAATTATTGCTTATTTATGTAACCGTTATTGATCAAAATCTCTTTGGCTAAATTCAAATGGTTGGTTGTTCCACGTGACTGCACGTCATACAACAAAATCGGTTTTCCATGGCTCGGAGCCTCACTCAACCGGATGTTCCGTGAAATCACGGTATCGAAAACGATGTTCTTGCAATGCGCCTTCACGTCTTCCACCACGGCGTTGGCCAACTTTAACCGGGAATCGTACATGGTTAACAGTATACCTTCTATACTGAGGTTGGGGTTCATACCCGATTGCACCAATCTGACCGTATTTAATAATTTCCCCAGACCTTCCAAAGCAAAATATTCACATTGTACGGGAATGATCACGGAATCGGCCGCTACCAAGGAGTTGACTGTAATCAATCCGAGCGAAGGGGCACAGTCGATCAAAATGAAGTCGTATTGATCTTTGATACTGTGTATCGCCTCTTTCATGCGGTATTCGCGGCGATCCAGTGAGATCATCTCCAATTCGGCACCCACTAAGTCGATATGGCCGGGAAGGATATCCAAATTGGGTGTGTCGGTGCGCATGACAATCTCTTCCGGTTTCTTGCTATCCAAGACACAATCGTAAATACTAAACTCCACGCTATTGGTGTCGACCCCGACACCGGAAGTGGCATTTGCTTGGGGATCGGCGTCTAATAACAATGTTTTGTATTCTAAAACGGCAAGAGAAGCTGCCAGATTGACAGCCGTGGTGGTTTTGCCAACCCCACCTTTCTGGTTGACAATAGCAATTACTTTACCCATTAAGCCTCCAAATCCTCAAAACTCAAGTCTGAATTAGATCTGTTATTTTCGGTATCGAACAATGCATCGTCAGGAATAACGCCGGTTTCAATGAAATTCAGCACCGCACCTAACGCATTTTGAAATTTCGTGAAATCTTCTTTATATAGGAATAGCTTGTGTTTCTCGTAAAAGAAAGTTCCGTTATCGGCATTGAATTTTCGTTTGCTTTCCGTAATGGTAAGGTATTTCTCATCATTTTTCGTAGCTTTCACATCAAAGAAATAGGTTCTTTTTCCCGCTCTTACCGCTCTTGATAAAATTTCGTTTTTTTCTTGTTTTTCCATCACTCAAATTTTTTGTTTCTTAAAAAAATTAGGACTATTCATTATTGTATCTAAATTGATTTTGTAAGACATGAAGGTTGTCATACTCTCTCAAACCATAGGACGATTTTTATCTTACCGTTTCACCACCTTGTCGCTTCCCATGGGAATACCATCGTTTAGAACCCGATAATAATACAATCCCGGCGAAAGTTTGTTCAAGTTGACCGTGGTGTAATGGTCGGTTAACGGTTGAGAGATCAGGTTTCGCCCCATGGGGTCGAACAGCTGGAAAACGAGGTCGCCTTCGGGCAGCTCGGAGAGGAAAACCGTCAGGTTGTCGTCAACGGGATTGGGGAACACTTGCACGTCTACGGCTTTTACATCCGTGTTGCTTGATGAGTGACTGCGCGGGGTGGCAATCTCATCCCCCATGATCTCAATATCATAGCAAATATCATAGAAGAAACAAAGCACCCCTTTCGCCATGGTGGAGGAGCGTTCGTCGCTCGCCTCGGCGATGGAGATTAACTCCT